>CAYGQD010000012.1:0-6452 GCA_964351855.1 uncultured Verrucomicrobiales bacterium | reverse complement strand
CAGCAACCGGTTTTGTCTCGGCCGTTGGCTCCTTTTCGGCAGCGGGATTGCCTTCTTTCGCTGAGCCTTCTGTCTTGGGCGTCTTCGCTTTTGCTTCTTTGGCCACGGTCGGCTTCGGAGTTTGTCCGCCGAGGAAAAGGGCGCTGGAGGCGTATTCGATGAGATAGCCTTCGTCGATCAACCAGTGTAAATTCGAGAGAACGGCGGTTTCTTCCGGAGTGAACTCTCCTTCTTTGACGGACTCTGCCAAGGACTTGCGGCGGGGAGCCAGGCTCGTCACCATCTGCGAGACTTTGATTCCCGGCTGGGCTTGAACCGCATCGATGATTTGTTGAATGGGCTGGGAAAGGGTGACGTCCGGGCTGATGGGGCGCGGACGGGCTTTCGAGACGAAGAGCTTCTTGCCCTGGCGCTTAAAAATTTTCAGCCCGCGATGCTCCAAGCCGCTGCACATTTCGCGAACCAATGGAAAGGGTGAGCGCTTCAGCTGCTCAATTTCCCTGCGCATCAGATTCAACAGCGGACCGGGTAAGTCTCGCCCGGAAACGTTTCCTGGAATCCAGGCTCGCTCGACCTCCTTAAAAATCTCGTTCATGAGATTCGCGGTCACGTGGCGCTCTAACGCTTCCATTGAATCGATCACGATTCGATCATCGACAGGCTCGCTTTCAGACGGTTCACTCGCCTCAAGGGCGGCTTCCGGTTCTGCATCATCCTCAGCAACGGGCTCGGAACTGGCTTCCCCATCTTCGCTTTTCGTCTCCGAAAGCTCCTCTTCAGAGCTGACCTCATCGTTGATAACGGGCTGCGGCTCGACCGATTCCGCAGTGAGTTCCGACTCTACGGGAGCCGCAGACGTCTCCGGGGCCACTTCTTCAGCGCTTGCAGATTCGTTTTGCGACTCACCGTCAGGCCGAGGGGCTTCTTCCGCTTCAACGCCATCCGGCTTTTTAGGGTAACGAAAGAGGGTTACTTTGCTGATGGAAGCTTTCCATTTCTCGACCCATTCTTCACCCGTTTCGACGCGGATCTTGGAACGCAATCGCTCGATCGGCATGTTCGCGAAGCGGGTGCGGTGCAACCTTGCGACCGCAGTTTGATAGCTGTGATGATTGGGAGGGCCTAACAACTCGCCGGAAATCCCACAAACCGCCACGGATCGAAACTCCCCTTTCGGTTCTTCCGCTTCCTTTTCTTCGATGTCGTAAAAGGTGCAAATTCGCTCGGGACTGGCCAAAAAGTGGCGAAGGGCGTCACTGCGCTGGAACCAGATCGACCGATCAGCCCGACACTGAACAAATCTGGGCGGTTTCTCGGTTCTTTCGGGTTTGGGCGCTGGGGATTCGTCAGGAGCGGGAACCGCATTCGTGGCATTGGCCTGAGGATCCCCCTTCTTCCGTTTCTTCGATTTCAACGCTGCTTTTGCAGGCTTGCCGCTACAGTCAAAGCCGACTTCGAAGCGATCCGGGCCAGCAAGCACGAGTTTCGCCAAATCAAACATCGCAAAGGCCCGGCCAGAAACTTTGATTCGAGAAACGAGGGCTTCGATCGACTCACGAGTGGGACGAACTTTCAGGGTAATGCCTTTGGGCAAGCGCTCCCGATTCTCGCGATCGTTTCCGCGCTCTCCGCGTCCATGTTGAAAGCCGCGCTTTCCATCTCTCTGGGGACGACCATCGCGTTGACCACCGTTGGGACGGGGGCCACGGCCTTCCGGACGACTGCCACCACCACGGCGATCTCCTCCGGGGCCGCCACCACGGTTACCGCCTCCGAATTTGCCACGACCGCGATCTCCGCCGCCTTGGCCTTTAAAATTACGTTCTTCGAATTGAGGGCCGTCAAACTTCTCATAGGAAGCTTTGCTACTCTCAGGATCGAGATTGGACACCCAGTCCGGCATCATTTGGAAGCCTGACAGGTCGAGGGATTTGGCGGGGTCAGATGGGTCTGAAGACATGACTTACGTTAGTTCCGCGCAACGCAGAAAATATCTTACATCACGCCAAGCCCGCTGTCTTCTTGCAAATCGAATAGATTTTCAAGTCGAGGCGTCAGGGAGCCTGCAATCCGTCCGTGAGAGCGGATCTTTCGCGATTCCAGGCCTTGAGGGGCTTCGCAATTTGGTAAACAGTTAAGCTTGCCGAAAAACCAATTACGACACAAAATACACTGATCGTTTATCGATTCGCCGCATGGCATCCCCCCTTCACATTTTCATTCTCACCACCGTTGCCGCCGTGTGCGCTCTACCCGTCTTCGGAATTGGGATGAGACACGACGTGGATGAGAACGAGTATCTCGCGCTCGCAGCAAATGGAGAAGGGTATGAGCCAGGTGTTGTCCCGAACTTTGCCGCCGTTGCGGCCATTGGTGTTCCCAACCGACGCGGAACGTTCGATGTGGTCGGTTCCGGCACCCTGATTGGAGATCAGTGGGTCTTGACCGCCGCCCACGTGGTTCTGGCACCGAAACGGAGCCGAAGCGACTTCGAAGAGGGTTTGCGGGTTCGCTTTGGGGTCAGTACGCAGAGCGATTTTCAGGAATATCGCGTCGTTGGTATCACCACAGCGTTGCCACTTGACAAGCTGAAGCCGCTACAAGGGCCGTCCTGGCGCTACACCGAGCGGCAGATTGTTCACGCGGAGTTTCACGATTTGGCGCTCTTGAAGCTTGAGCGGCCTGTTGAAGGGATCACCCCGATCCCGTGGGATGAGTCCGGGGAAGATCTCGTCGGGAAATTGATTTACATCGCCGGCTTTGGAGATGCGGCTCCTGGGAACGATCCTCAAGAAGGCAACTGGACTCCGGCGGAACTGCGACGAGCTGCCGAGAACGTGATCGATCGTGATATCCGGCACAATCCGATCAGCGGCCAAGCCTCCGGAGGCGTGCTACTGTTCGACTTCGACAACGGCGAGGAATCTAGAAATTCGCTCAATCTAAAATCCCGTGTTTGGGAGCGCATTTTCGGCAAAGGCAAGAGTTCCGCCGCGCCAACGAATCTGGAGGGCGCTTCTTATCCGGGCGATAGTGGAGGTCCTGCCATTGCCAAAATTCAGGGTATCTGGAGACTGGTGGGAGTGAGCGGATATGGAACGGGGTTTCCACCGGACAAGCGGCGGACCTCGATTCAATATGGCGACATTCTGGTCTATGCCAGGGCTCAAAGCCTCTCTGAGTGGCTGCGAAACGTGGTCGGTGAACCTGTCATCCCCCCTTCCGATCCCGAAGCGGTCCCGGAGGACACCGTTCCCCTACCTGAGGAAATCGGAGAAGCGGTGGCTCAGGTAACTCCCGAAGTGGATTCCCCGGAGCCCGGGTTCGTCCCTTCGGCAGACGAACTTCAGGAAGCGGTTGCCCTAACTGGCGGCGAGACCGAATTGGCGAACTAGTCCTTCACGAAGCTCGCCTACGTAGTGGGTTTCTTTTTTTCACCGATCCAAAAACTCTGGATTGACGAAGCTTTGAAAATTGGAGATAACTCCGTCCTTCATTCATGAGAATCCATTTCTTGCTGATCATCTTCGTCAGCGTCTTCCATCCGGTTTTGGGGCAAGATCGGAGCCTGCCCAACTTCGTCATCATCTTCAACGATGACCAGGGTTACCAGGACTTGGGGTGCTACGGTTCGCCGAACATCGATACCCCGAACATTGATCGATTGGCCTCCGAAGGAATGCGGTTCACCGATTTCTATTCCGCCTATTGCGTCTGCTCCGCCTCGCGAGCCTCGCTCCTGACCGGTTGCTACCAACCTCGGATCAACATGAAGGGCGTCATTGCCCCGAATTCCAAGGTCGGACTCCATCCCGACGAAATCACCATCGCTGATCTGCTGAAAACGAAGGGCTATGCGACCGCGATGGTTGGGAAATGGCACGTGGGCGATTCCTCGAGGACACTTCCGACCAAACAAGGCTTCGACACCTACTTCGGAATTCCCTATTCCAACGACATGGTGCGTCGTAAAGGCTGGGGCAATAACACACCCGATCTCGATAAAATCTGGACGCTCAAGAAATGGGATATTTACGAAGTCGAGCTCTACCGCGATCTCAAGCCGATCGAATCTCCCGTCGATCAAACCACCCTGACGAAGCGCTACACCGAGGAAGCAGTCCGCTTCATTCACCAAGCCAAAGAGGCACCATTCTTCCTCTACTTGGCTCATTCGATGCCGCATGTGCCGCTCTTTGTCCCTGATGAGCTCTATGACTCCGATCCCAAACGTGCTTACGAACGGGTGATTGAGCATATCGACTGGTCCACCGGCCAAATCATGGACGTACTTGAATCGTTGGGACTAAGCCAAAACACCTTCATCGCTTACACCAGCGACAACGGCCCCTGGCTGAGCAAAGACCATCACGGGGGAAGCGCGAAACCGCTCCGCAATGGGAAAGGCAGCACCTACGAGGGCGGAATGCGCGTGCCGGGGATCATCCGCTGGCCCGAGCGGATCCTTCCAGGACAAGTCTGCCAGCAGGTCGCCGGAACCATCGATTTCCTCCCCACCTTCGCCGCGATTACAGGGGCCGAGTTGCCGCCCGATCGCCCCGTCGATGGGTTTGATCTGTCACCGCTGCTGGAAAATCCCTCCACGCCTTCTCCTCACGACTCCGTTGGTTTTTACTACTATCGGAACAACGTTCCGGAGGCCATTCGAATGGGGGACTGGAAATTGCGCGAAATCAAGAAAGGCGAGCCCGAACTCTACCAGTTGCGCAATGATATCGGTGAGACTACGAACCTTGCCACGACCTATCCCGAGAAAGTCGCCGCGATGCGCAAGGTTCGCGATGCGTTTGATGCCGATATCAAGGCAAATGCCAGACCCGCCTGGAACGCAGTGGCCCCGACAGGAGCGTTTAAGACCGCGAGAACGCTGTCGGTCTCGGCAGTAGTCCGGGCCATGCACCCCCGGCGGACCCTGCGAGCAGGGGCTCAATCCATCCCCACCGCGATCGAAAAGCAGCGGGCGAAGAGCCAACCGTAGACTTGCGTTTCGGACCACCCGAAAGTATGCAGTTGGGGATGACGAGAGGATCCTTTCCCAGACTCAGAGTCGTCTTCTCATCGAGGACGAACCCAGAAAGCTCGAACGTTCGGCGGAATCAGCGATGACCCGGCTTCAACTGGCCCTCAACTCCCTCTGGTACTATCGCTGGCTGAATCTCGCGATCCTAACGGGCGTGGCCCTGACTTCGGCGATCCTCAGCGGTGCCCTGGTCGTCGGGGATTCCGTGAAGGCTAGTCTCGCGAAAAACGCGGAGGTGCGAATTTCCAAGGCGCATCATGCGCTGGTAGGTGGAGATCGCTCCTTCACCACCGCCTTGGCCGAAGCCCTTCAGCTTGAACTCCAAGCCCCGGTCGCGTCCGTGTTGCAAACGGTGGGAACGGTTTCGGATCCTACCGGAACCCGACGGGCAAACCAAGTTCAGGTGGTCGGAGTAGACGCGGCCTTTTTCAACATGACGCTCGCCGAAACCACGCCAATTGCGCCGAGGGAAATCGCCATCAATGAAGCGCTCGCTCGCCGACTGAACGCAACAGTTGGAGACCGAATCATCGCCAGCGTCGAAAAATTCACCTCGTTGTCGAAAGACGCTCCCCTTTCAGGTGGCTCCAACGAACCGGAAAAAATTCGAGGGAAAATCAGCCGCATTCTCGGACCGGAGGAATTTGGGCGTTACAATTTGAATGCGGAGCAGATCCCGGTTCCGTCCCTGTTCGTCCCATTGGAAGAACTGCAACGGGCGTTGGAGCAAAAAGACCGAGCTAATGTCTTGCTGATTGAGGGTGAATCCGATCCCCAAGAGAAGATCGCCAACGTCTGGAAGTTAGCGGATGCCTCCCTCACCTTTCAACCGATCCACGACAACAAGACTTGGCGACTCGGAACCGAGCGTGTTTTTCTCGATCCGGCGCTTCAGGGGGTGATTTCGGCATCCTGGCCCCAGCACCAGGGCGTCTTGAGCTATCTCGTCAACCAGATCCGAGTCGGTGAAGAGCGATTTACCCCGTATTCGATGGTCGCAGGAACCGATGCGCTCTTCCCGATTCCGCTCCAATCCGGAGAAGTCGCCGTGACCGATTGGTTGGCGGAGGATTTGGGATTAATCGATGAGAGCGAACTGGAGTTAGATTTTTTCGTGATGGGATTAGGCCGAAAGCTAGAGGAACAGACTGTCAAACTGACGGTTCGTGGTCCGCCAATTCCCTTGGCTCGCGCCGATATTGATCGAACCTGGACCCCCGCTTTCCCTGGAATCGCAGACGCGGAGAATAATAGTGATTGGGAACCCGGGATGCCGTTCAACAAGGAATGGCTTCGTAAGAAAGACGAAGATTACTGGGATGACCACAATGCGACGCCCAAAGCCTTCGTTAGCCTGGAAACGGCCCAAAAGCTCTGGGGAAACCGCTTCGGAGACCTCACTGCGATCCAT
>CAYGQD010000011.1:57013-64613 GCA_964351855.1 uncultured Verrucomicrobiales bacterium | reverse complement strand
GATCTACACCCGAACGCATCCTGTGACCAAGCACCGGACCAAGGTGATCAATCACGGCGGAGCGATCAACGGGTTTCGTGCCATGGAACATCGGTTGGTTGAGGACGATGCGTTCATCATTGTGCTTTGTAACCAAGGCGATGCACCCGGGGCAGGCGATGTCTGGAGGACGGTGGTGAACCTGAGCACGGAACTCATCCACGTCGTCACCGATCAGCCCTACCGGATGCCCGGAAAGGCCCGCCTCACCCAAGACCAGCTCCTCTACAAGATGGTCATGGAACAAGGCGTCGATTCCGCGATTCGTTGGTTCAGGGAACAGGGGAAGAACGCCGCCTGGGGAGGCACCACCATGGCCCTGGCGCAGCAATTGATCGAAGTGGGCAAGGTTGACGAGGGACTTCGGTTCATGGAGCTCGAAGTCGAGCTGAGCCCGGGCAAGGTCTGGATGCTGCGAAAAGTGGCAGAAGCCTACCTCAACAACGGCCGTCCCGAACAGGCCCTAGCGATGGTGGAAATGGGCCTGAAGCTGAAACCCGAGGACGACAAGTTGAGGACGTTGAAAGCGGAAACCGAGCAGGATTTGAAGTAACCCGTGCTTCAGCGAGGAAATGCGAATTGCATCGCCAACCGGGGTCGGCTTGCGATAGAGTCTTTCTATGAGTAGTCAGAAGCTTGCGGTCCTGATTCCAATCATTGCGACTCTCGCGTTGCAGAGCACTTGGGGAGGGGAGGGCGAAGTGGAACCCGAAAGCTCGCTTCCCGATGCTGCTCCGGTTTACGACGACGATCCATCGCATCTCTGGAATCAGATTCATCAGGCGTTCTTTCATCGTTCCAACGATGGCGTCGAAATGCGGGGAACGGACACAGTGGATCCGCCGCTCTGGCCAGACACGTCAGGTTTCCTCAGGTCCGGACCCAGTCACCGCAACGCCATCGCCGTTCTCGACCACTTTCTGTCAACGGATGGCCAGGCGCTGATCACCGATCCTACCAAGCGCGCGGTCTTGCAGCACGACCTTTGGTCGGTGTTCGACTGGTGCGCGACTTCCCGGAAAATTGCGGGCGTTCCCGACACCGGCCTCGCTGACTTGCGGTCTCGGCTGGCCCTCGCCATTCAGCGACTGGCCCTGAGCGCAGAAGAAATCGCGGCGCTTCCCGATAACTTTCGCGATGCCGTAGCCAGCGGCACCTACCGCCCCGACTTCGATCCCGATCAACCACGAGCGCCCTTTTTGCCGCCCGATCTGTTGGATCCAAATGGCCCCTGGGTTTGCGTCCGCGGAGCGTTTGCCGGGCCGAGTGCGCCCGTCCACGTCGAATATTATCAAGGGCGGTCTCCTTTTTTGGTCTTTATCCAGCTTCCCGGCGGGCGGAAAGCGACCTTGAACTACGTGAACGACCTCAACCGGGCGACGAATCAGGCGGCTACGCAAGACGTGAGCGAGCTCCCGCAATTTCCTATCGGCACCAAGGCAGCCTTGCTCCGCCAGATGGCCGTGATCGACGCGAGCGGAGGAATCCAAGTCACGCCCCTCGTGCAAACTCTTCAAATGCGGGTTTACCGGCAGGTGGGTCCCGAAGTCACCGATCACCAGAACAGCCAGGCCGTCGTCAAGTTTCACCTCAGCCGAGCCGGCTTGTTTGAGGGACGTGATGGTGGGCTTGACCCCGTTGGATGGGACGAGCCGCTCGGGATTTCCTTGCTCCTCCAGAACGACATTTACGATCGCGAGAAGCCGCAATCAGGGATCCGAACCGTGATGCAGTCCTGCGTGGCCTGCCATTCATGCGGCGGCGCCACGATTCACAGCGTGTTTACCTACAAACAAGACGACTGGGTCCGCGGAGCCAACCTCATGGCGGCCAATCGGCTCCGGCTGATCACCACGAATCCTCTCATCGAATCGCAGAAGACTGTGAATTGGAAAATGGAACGTTTTGAATGGGGCTTGCTGAAGGGTTTGCTCGATCGTTCGCCTTCAGTCTCCGTTTCCACCGCGTCCGTTCCGATATCCTTTTAGAAGAGATTGAAGACATGGCATGGACGCGCCAAATGGGTTTCACAAATGGCGGAAAGCAGCCCGAAGGAACTCTGGCCCTGGAGGGAGTGCGTAGGACCACGCTTTCTGCTCACCGAATCGCCGCTCCGAACTACGGTTGCGGCAACAAGTTCTCGATTTCAGCGGCTACCTTTTCTGCGAGAAAGGCATACCCTTCGGGCTGGTAATGCAGGTCTTGCGGCTTGTGAAGTTCCTCGAACCGTGGTGTGATCCATCCATTCAAATCGTTGATGAGGATGTCGTTCTCCTTCATCACGCTCGCTGCGATGGCATTGTAGTCGGCCACGTTGCCGAACGTTCGCTCGGGCTTCAGCGGTGGTGCGGGGATGGGGGTTGTCGATGCCCAAATCAATTGGGCACCCGTCGATTTCATCGCCGCAACCAGGGAACGGAGATTCGCTTCGTAATCTGCGCTCTCCACCTGTCGTTGGCCGTCGGCCATGTGTTTCAGATCATGAATGCCCCAGTTGAAATGGATGACGTCCCACTTCCCTTCGCCAAGCCATTTATCGATGCTGGCCACGCCGCGCGAGGTAGGCCCTCCGTTGGTCGGAATCCGATGAACGTTGGCTTTGCCTTCCAGCAGCTTCCGAACGGGATTCGTGTAGCCGATGGAAATGGAGTCGCCGATGAGTAAAACGCGAGGTAGCCCTGCAACATCTTCGATCGGTGCCAACGGGGAACTGCTTTTCGATGCAGGTTTCTTCTCCTGCTGAGAAATGGCCGGGACCGTGAGGCTGACCAGCAAGGCAAGAGTGACGAAGGGCTTCATTTGACGACCTTCAAACACGGATCGCTTTGCCGCAACCTTTCCCCACCCCCGATCAAGACAAACCCCGCAGGACCTGCGCCCATGGGGCCACGACTTGTTGCGATTCTCCCTACGCGAATCGGTCTCGAGAGACGTTGACTGCGGTTTCACCTAATGTCAGGCTGGACAGAATTTCCTGACGCCTTTCATGATCCATCCACGTTTCCTTCTTGCTTCGCTCATTGCACTCTACTTCCTGCCGGTGAGTGCGATCTCGGCTGAACCCAAGCCGAACATCGTCTTCTTTCTTGTCGATGACATGGGCTGGATGGATAGCTCGGTTTATGGGTCGGAGTATTATGAGACGCCTAACATGGAGCGCCTCGCGAAGCAGTCGATGCGATTCACGAATGCCTACGCCCAGCCGCTCTGTTCCCCATGCCGCGCCTCGATTCTTTCCGGGCAGCACCCGTCACGTCACGGAGTCACGACCGCATCGGGCCATCGACCTCCTCTCGCGGAAGGGGAATCCCCTTACAAGGAGAAGGCAGCCCCTAACGTCGAGTGGCTTTTTCCCGCCTCGAAGAACTATTTGGAGCCTGATATCGTGACCGTGGGAGAAGCCCTCAAAGAGGCTGGTTATCGCACCGGTCACTTCGGAAAATGGCACCTCGGATTGATGCCTCAGCATTGGCCCGAGGAGCAGGGCTTCGAAACGACCTGGCATTGCGCTCCTGACCCGGGGCCACCGAGCTATTTCTCTCCTTACGGTGTCCAGCCCGATGGAAGGCCGACTGGTAAAACCAGGGTCGGAAATATTACGGATGGAACCGAGGGGGAATATATTACCGATCGTCTCACGGATGAAGCTCTCGCCTTTCTGGAAGCCCATCAGGATGAGCCGTTCTTTCTCAACCTTTGGCAATACGGCGTGCATGGTCCCTGGGGTCACAAAGAGGAATACACCTCGAAATTCGCAACGAAAACCGATCCGCGCGGCGAGCAGGCGAATCCCATCATGGCTTCCATGCTCAAGAGCGTCGATGACAGCCTCGGTCGGGTTCTCGACAAGTTAGACGAATTGGCCCTCACCGAAAACACGCTCTTCATGTTCTACTCGGACAATGGCGGCAACGTCCATAGCAATCGCCCCGAGACCGCGAAAACGGATCTGATCCAACCCGGGACGGAAGAGTATGCCGCGTTGGAAGATTGGCGAAAATGGGCTGGGGACGAAGGGCCGACGAACAATGCTCCCCTTCGCGCGGGGAAAGGCCGTCTTTACGAGGGTGGGATTCGGGTTCCGCTGATGGTCCGATGGCCGGGGAAAATCGCCGAGGGCACGGTAAGCGATGCTATCGTCGCGTCTGTCGATCTCTACCCCACCATCCTCGGCGCTCTCAATGTTGCACCGCCCGTAAACCAGCTGCAGGACGGCTATTCCTTCCTCGAAGTGCTGACGGGTGAACGTTCAGCCACCGAACGCGAGGCTCTTTTCATCTGGTTCCCCTCGCACGGCGGAGCCCTTCGTGAGGGTGATTGGAAACTGATTCGGCGACACCAGAAGACGGAGGAATATCCCGAAGGATTCGAGCTGTTCAATCTTCGCGACGATATCGGCGAAACGACCAATCTGGCATCAAAAATGCCCGGCCGGGTTCGGTTGATGGATGCCCGCCTTCAGAAGTTCCTCGACGAAACATCAAGGCTTCCCCCCAGACGAAATCCCAGCTACAGCGAAGAGGCGGAGAAATTGGCTCGGGCCCCGGAGGCTGGACTGTTGCCCCGGTTTTGCAGCATGTCTGTATCCGATGGCGCTCTCATCGTCGAAGGAGAAGGCCGGAGGCCCTTTCTCGGAACCGCGCAGGTTCGACTCCCGGGACCGGTGACCCTGACTCTTGTCGCCCGAACTTCTGAAGGAGTCAAAGGCCGCATCCAGTGGCGAACAGTTGATCAGGAGACGTTTCCCGAACAGGGGCAGATCGTTGACTATACCTTGTCCGGCGGGGAGGAGTGGGAAACGGTGACGATTGAACTGCCAGTGGATGGGCGGACCGCAACCGTCCGGATTTACCTTCCAGAAGGAGCGAAGCGGACGGACTTTCAGTTGATCCGTTTCCAATCTGAAAGCGGGGTTTCCAAATCGTGGAAATTTGCGAGTCCCTGAGCCTTGTTTCGCCCCGGTTCGCTCACTTTCGTAGCGTGACGATTCGTTTTTCGCTCTCGCTTCCGAGACAGCTTCCGCTGCTGGAAACCCGATCATTCCGTTCCGAACGGGCTCACGGTGCGCCGTTCAGTTGATCGAACAACTCGTGGACCTTCGCAACGATGCCTTCCTCCAGTTCCGGTTTCCAGGGGCGGCTTTGCGCCTCATATCCGCCTTCCAGCAACACGCGTTTGCTGGGGATGTAGCCGCTGTAGACGTTGGAGTATCCGGCGACCCAAATGGCGGGTCCGCGGTCGCCCAGTTCCCGTTTCAAACGGAGGGAGTAATCCACCACCACCTCGGTGCCCAGGGCGATCAGCGCCAGATCCTGGCCGAATTGGACGATTTGCACCGGGTAGTCGAAGCTACCGCGACCAGATTCTTCCGTGAAATCCAGCTTCACGGTTTCCAGCGTTGTTTGGAGCATTCCGGTCAGGGGTTTCTGGTGAAACATGGCCCGTTGATTGGTTTCCAGCGCCGCCTCAACAGCGGTAGCCAGAGCCTTTCCGTGCTTTTGGGCGAATAGCAGGAAACTCCGTGGATAAGGGTTTTGGTCGCCACCACACCCCATCATGAACATGGCGGTTACACCGGGATGGTCGGCTTCGAATGCTTCCTGCGCATAACCGGCATAGTCACCCAGCCAGCGCATGAACCCCATCGTGGTGTTGTGGCAGGCATATCCGAAGACCACCGCTTGCAAGTCCCCATCCGCGTTCGTCACACTCAAGACCGGGACGGTGTGATCGACCAACCCTTCAGGGTTCGGGTGGTTGCGGAAGCCTTCGGGAGTCGGCGTGCGCCGGTTCATTGCGAATCCGCAGCGGGCGAAGCTGTAGGCAAGGTTGGCGGGTTGAAGGGAGTCCAGCGCCTGTTCGGAGATCAGGACGAGGTTATCCGTCAAGGTCGCAAAGTAGGCGCTGGCGGCCTCATTTCCGTAGGCGGGGCCGCAATGCGTGTGCGACGCATTCATCAGCAACGAGCGCGAGGGAAGCTTGCGACTTTCCTCCAGTCTGGTCTGCACGCGATCGCGCAAACTGGAGGTGATGCCGATCAAATCGGTGGTGATGATGACCGCGCGGTTGCCGACCGCGTCTTCGATGGCCAAGGCCTTGGCGAAAAGGTTCTGCTCGGTGCCCTCCGCCGGGTTGTCTTTGCGGCCCGCGTAGCCGGCCATCGGGAGAGGTTCATCGGGGGTGATCACCACGCTGGCGACCCCAGCCCGCCATTCCGGCTCAGCCACTAGCGTGGCGATACTAAGTAACAAGATCACAATAACACGATTCATCCCACAGGGCACGCCCCCTAGCGATCGAAGCTATCAAATAGCCGCATTTCGGCGCTTGACCTTGAGCTAATGCCCGGGCCTTACTAGGCTTGCGCTGGACAGCGGAAAAAAAAAAACCGCTACGTCCCGAGCGGCTCGGAACGTAGCGGAGGAGATTCAGTCGATGCTTAGGCGGTCGCTTCGGCTTCCGGGAGGTAGGTGGTCACGCCGGGAATCGCCATTTCGCGGATGGGCAGATCTTGATCCCAGGTGAGGTTGTCCGGGACGAGTTTCTCGCCGCTGTTGAGGACTTCTTCGTAGGTCAGGTACTTGCCGGTGTAGGCGGAGATGCGGGCGGTGATGCCGTGGAGGGTGGAACGGGCGACCCATTCTTCGTCCGCGTGGCGCTCGCCTTTGCGGATGTTGGCGAAGAATTCGTCGTGCTCCAGCTTGTACATGCTCTTGGCTCCGGAGCGCGGCTTGCGCCATTTCCAGGCTTTGTCGCCGGTGACTTCGGCGCTGTTGATGGAGAAGGTGGCGTTGCCTTTGCTTCCGGTGATGTAGTCCGTGTTGTCTTTGTAGACCGTGCCTGCGTATTGGCTCCAGTTGACGTGGGCGCGGACGCCGCCTTCGAACTCGTAGAAGGCGTGGAAGTGATCGTAGGTGTTCCCTTCGTTGTTGGGACGTTGACGACCACCCTGACAGTAGCAACCGATCGGCATGGCATCCTGCATGATCCAGAAGATTTTATCGACGCTGTGGATGCCTTGCTCGACGATTCCGTCGCCGCCCAGCCAGGTGAAGTTGTACCAGTTCTTGAGTTGCCATTCGACATCGCTCATTCCGGCGGGACGATCCGAAGCCGGTGGCATCGGCTTCACCATGCCGGTGTAGTAGGTGGCGTGGATGGCCTGGACATCGCCGATGTCTCCGCCCCAGATGCGCTCTTGGAAGAGGTCGCGCCCGTGTTCGGAATAGCGATAGCAGAAGCCGCAGAGGACGGAGAGGCCTTTTTCGCGGGCTTTTTGACCGGCGGCCATGAAGCGCTTCACCCCGGCGACGTCGGTCGCGCAGGGTTTTTCGACGAAGGCGTGCTTTCCAGCTTCGATCGCGGCTTCAAAGTGTTGGGGGCGGAAACCGGGAGGCGTGGCGAGGAGGACGACGTCGACCCCGCTGTCGATCACCTTCTGGTAGGCATCGAGCCCGGCGAACTTGCGATCGCCAATGTTGATCTTGGCGGCGTCTTCCCCGGAGTTTTTCCGGAGGATTTCGAGCTGGGTATCGATTTTTTCCGCGTAGAGATCGCCCAC
>CAYGQD010000011.1:40795-57003 GCA_964351855.1 uncultured Verrucomicrobiales bacterium | reverse complement strand
CGCCTGCATCGCATCCGCAGCCGCTCCGGTTCCGCGACCGCCCATTCCGATGAGGCCGATCTTGAGCTTTTTGTTGTCTTGCGCCAGCAGATTGATGTTCGGAGCAAGGATGCTGGTGGCAGCGGCGGCACCGGCGGTGGATTTGATGAAGGTGCGTCTGGGAGCACCGCTAATATTGGGATTTTTAGAGTCAGTCATGAGAGATGGGTTTTCGGTTGGGATCGAAATTCAATGCGGGCAAACCTAGGTAGAAAAGGCGCTGTGTCCAGCCGCTTTCAGGTTACTTCGCCCTTGGACGCCGGAGATTGGACATCCATTTCAGGCTAACCAAAAAGCAGTTTCAAGGCCATCGCGCTGAGGGCGATAAAAAGCACCGTGCGGATGAAGCCTTCGCCCTTGGTAATACTGAGCTGAGAGCCGATCCAGCCGCCGACGGAATTCCCCAGCGCCAGAATCGCCCCGGTTAGCCACAAGATCTGTCCATTGAGGGCGAAGACAATCAGGGCGACGAAGGCGAAGGTCCCGACGATGAAGACCTTGTGCATGTTGACCCGAACGAGGTCGATCCCCATGACGCCGTGGAGCGCCGCCATGATGAGGAAACCGACGCCTGCCTGGATGAAGCCGCCGTAGAACCCGACTCCGACCATGCAGAGATGCCCGAGGAAGGGGCGCGAAGCTTTGGGCGTCTGGGGAGCCGCTTTCTTCCGCCGATTCAGCGCCATGATGATCATCACGCCGATCATGACCACGGCGAGGACCCGATTAAATGCGACGCCCCGCACCATCGTACCGAGGTAAGCGCCCGCGATCGCTCCCGGAATCGTGGCCAAGGCCAAGGTGAAGCTGAGGCGAAAGTCGGAGAAGCCTTTCGAGCGAAATCCGGCCACCGCGACGATGTTTTGGGCGACGATCGCGACCCGGTTCGTTCCATTCGCGACGGGCCCGTCCAGCCCCATCAAGACCATCGTGGGTAAGGTCAGCAGGGAGCCGCCGCCCGCGATCACATTAAGAATTCCGGCGATGAGACCGACTGCGGCGAGGAGAACGTATTGCCAGGTTTCCATGGGGAAGATGGGAGATTAGCGAGGATTTTTGACGATTCCGCTGGAATTCTGGATTTTTGTTCATATCCTACTTTCAGAAATTACTGAAAGTTCAATCTAAACTAAAGCACTCCTCCATCATGAACACCCTTTACGTCTTTTTCGATCAGCGCTGCGGAATCTGCCGCCGCTTCAAGGAGTGGCTCAACACCCCGCCGCAAGTCATCCCCATCCAGTGTCATGGCTACCAGACGCCGGAAGCACGGGAACTCTGCCCCAACCTGATGGATCACGATCCCGAGCGTGAGTTGGTGGCGATGGCGGATACCGGCGAAATCTTCCAAGGCGCGCGGGCCTGGGTCGCCTGCCTCAAGGCGCTGGAAAACCACCAGGCGCTGGCTCAGAAACTCGATCACCCCCGCTGGATGGGACTGACGAAGCGCGTTTGCCGGCTCGTCTCCGAAAACCGGCTAGGCCTCTCCAAACTCCTCTTCCGCAACGACCGCGAATTCCTGGCCGAATTCGAAGCCGCTGAAACTGCCAACCCCAACACCTGCACCGATGAAGCTTGCCATCTTTCCTAAAATTCTGACCCCTTGGCATCGCGCCGCCTGTGCCCTGATCGCGGTGGCCGGGACGATCCTCTTTGGGGCGATCGCCAGCCCCGACCGGGCTGACGGGATCAAGCTTGCCATCATCACAGGCACCTCTTGGATCATCTTCGGCTTAGTGCTCCTGTGTTGGAGCCGACTTCCCTTCTGGCACTGTTTCGATGCGTGTCTTGCGACCATGGTCGTCGGCGAGGCGATTCTGATTCTCTCCGCGCTCGCCGGAATCCCAGGGCCGGGAATCCTCCTTGCGAATCTGGCCATGGCTGCCTTCCTCGCCACGCGGCTGGGCGGGCTCGGCTTCCGCACCTGGAAAACCTGGACCCTTTGGCTCGGCGTTCTCAACGGCGTCGCCCTTCTCCTCACCCCCTTTGTGTTTGCTTAATCCACCCACCTCTCTCTTCCCATGAATGCACCTGCTCAAAAACACTATCCTACCCATCCCGCTCATCGTCACCCGAAGCGCTGGTTGCCGAACAATCCCATTCCGATGGAAGGTCGCCTCGCCAAGTGCTGGCTCCTGGCCTACCGCGCTCCGCTGGAAGAAGTGCAGCGCCATCTCCCGGCCGAACTGAAGCCGGTCAGTTTTGGCGGGTTCGGGTTCTGGAACGTCGTCGTCTGTGAAGTTGAAAACATGCGGCCACGCGGCTTTCCCAAGCAATTAGGCATCACCTATCGTCACGTCGCCTACCGGATTTACGTCCGCCATCACAACCAGAAAGGCGACTCTGTTGAAGGTCTCTACTTTCTCCGGAGCGATTGCGATTCTCCGTTGCTGGCCAAGGGCGGGAATCTCGTGACCGACTTCAAATTCCATCCGGGCAAGATTCGGATCGACGAAAATCCGCTCGCCACGTTACTGGAAGTGGACGCCGAGGGCGCGCGTGGCGAGGCCACCATTACCTATGATCGTCCGGTTCGCTTGGCAGAGGGTTCTCCTTTCCAAAGCGTCCAGGAAGCGGGCGATTTTCTGGAATACGCCCCCCACGGCATCTCCGTCCAGAAGGGGAGGGTCGAGGTGCTGCCAATCCGCCGAGACGAAACCCAATGGAAGCCCCGAGTCGTCGCCGCTCACTCCGATCACTGGGAGTTTCTGGAAAACGAACGCACCCACCTGGAGATCGCCTACGAGGTCGCTCCGATCGACTACGAATGGCTCCCTGCCCGGCACCTTTAGCCTGAACCCAACACCGTCATGAACCAAGTCCACCGAATGCAAGCGCGCAGTCCGCGCACGAATCCCGTCGAAGGTCACGTCCACTGGAGCCCGGCCAAATCCCTCTGGTTTTGGGCAAACACGCTCATCGCCATCGTCGGCGGAGCCCTGACCTTTTCCCTAGAGGCGGCGGCCGTCGCGGCGGTGCTGACCGGGCTGACCCTTTGCCTGGGACAATCGGTTGGACTGCATCGTCTCCTCATCCATCGGAGCTTCGAGTGCCCTTGGCCGCTGGAGTTTGCCCTGGTTTATCTGGGATCGTTGGTGGGGCTCGGTGGACCGTTGAAGGTCATCCACCTGCACGAAATCCGGGACTGGTCTCAGCGGCATCCCACATGCCACCCGCTCTTTACCCACGCGAGTCGCCCGCTTCGCGATTTCTGGTGGCAGCTGAACTGCGAGGTGCGGCTGGATCATCCGCCTGAACTGGTTTTCAAACCGGGAATCGATGATCGGCCCGTCTATCGCTGGATGGATCGCTACTGGCCGCTTTTGCAGCTTCCCGTCGCGGCGCTCCTCTTTGTGGTCGGCGGCTGGGCCTGGGTCATCTGGGGAATCTGCGTTCGCATCAGTGTTTCGATGATCGGCCACTGGCTCGTTGGCTACCTGGCGCACAATGGGACCGAGCGCAGTTGGGAACTGGATGGTCACGCGGTCCAGGGCTATAACGTCCCCGGCTTCGGGCTCCTCACCTTTGGCGAAGCCTGGCACAACAATCATCACGCCTTTCCCGGCTCGGCCAAGTTCGGGCTGGAGCCGGGTCAATTCGATCCCGGTTGGTGGGCACTGGTGCTCTTCAAGAAATGTGGACTGGCCCGAAACATCGTTCTTCCGAAAGATTTGCCGCCTCGCGCGGAACTTCACGCTCTGATTCCAGCACCGCGGACTGGTGAAAAATCACTCGTTTCGTAGCTGGCTGCACGCTCCATATCTGCTAGAATGAGCAATTCCTCGATCGCTCCAATTGTGACAACTTTGTCGTAGGTAATGTGTAACTTTTGGGAAAGTTTGTCGTGTTATTAAGTAGGAGGCGGCTTTCGAAAAGACGTTGGGGTCTCTCAAAAGCCCTTTGAGTTATGGAACCAACGATGTCTTGCGTTTCCGCAAGGTATCGAACCGACAATTGAATGAAGAGTAGGAGGACAACTAGCAAAGAACTGCAGGGGAACGCACCGTTTCCCTGGGAACTGGACGCCGCGATTGGCGACCACATCGAAGTGATCGAAATCATTGGCTCGGGCGGTATGGCTACCGTCTATCGCGCCTGGCATCGACAGCTCAGAAGAGAAGTCGGCGTCAAGGTGCTGCCCAAAGAGGATTTGCAGGAGAACCCCGCGCTGGAAACGTATTTTCGCGAACAAGCGCGAGCGATGGCCCGGCTGGATCACGAGAACATTATCAAGGTTCACGATATCAGTGAGACCTTCCGCGGTGATCTCTACCTGGTCATGGAATACGTTCAGGGTTACAATCTCGCCGAACTCATTTCCGGCGGCGGGCTCGATCTCACCCATGCACAAAGCTGGATTCCGCAGGTCGGCGTCGCTCTCGAATACGCCCACCAGCTCGGCATCCTCCACTGCGATATCAAGCCCGGCAACATCCTCATCACGCGGGAGGGCAAAGCCGTGGTCACCGATTTCGGCCTCGTGAAGCGGACCAATTCTCCACAACAGTCTGCCTCCGAAGTGTTGGGCACTGCACCCTATGCAGCTCCCGAACTCCCCGGCGTTCCCACGCCGCAGAGCGATATCTACAGCCTGGGAGCGGTCCTCTACGAAATGGTGGCGGGACGGGCTCCGGGTCCGGATTGCGGCCCGCCCTCACAGATCGTTCCCTCCTTGCCTTCGCAGCTGGACCAGATCGTGGTTCGGGCGATGCAGCGCAAATCGATCCGACGCTACGCCAACGCTTTGGAGATGGTCGATGACATTTTAGAGATCGGTTCCTTACCGTCATCCAGCGAGAAGAAGCAGACCTCAACGGTGGTTCTTCCCGTGAAACGCAGCGGCCCTCGGTCAAAACAACATCCTTGGGCCTGGGCTTGGCTGCGCTGGGCTGGCGCGGGACGGCGATCTTAAACCTTCCCCCACACTAGAGAGTCTTCGGTTGTGTTCAGAGTACTCGGCATTTCACGAGGTTCGCGCTCTAGACGGGCGCGGGCTTCGTGAAATCCAATTCGGGAGAAGGCTGGGTGGCCTTACTCGATCATGATTGAGATCGATTCCGTCTTTGTGATCCGCGTCCGGGTTGCCGTAGGCCGGACCAGGCGACACTGGAAGCCTTCCCACAATTCCGCGTCGGGCCGATGTAGCCGACCGGATAGATGCACCTTATTACTGGTGGTGCGCGCGTGGAAGACGCGGGGACCAAAGGACGGACCCCAGACCTTCACATCGCGAATTCCGGAGGGAAGTTGCCGCACCAGCTCGCTGAAGGTCCGCTCGTTCTGGCCGGATTTGAAGCCGATTTGATTCCAGCTCGACTCATACCGGTCTTTCACCGCGCTGGACAGATTGAACATCGCCCGGTTCTCGGAAACGACCCGGCGGACCTGGTCCAGCGTTAACCCATCCGGATAATCGTAACCGTAATACATGTCCTTACTCTCTTTGGCGACGGGTGGAACATTGAAGTAGACGAACGCGCTGTCGTTTTCGCCATTCGGCGGTGGATCTGCCGTGTAGGTTGCCCGCATCCCTTTCGCTTCCAGTTCCAGAGTCACGTCAAAATTGATTTCATCTTCCAGAACCATCTTCCAAGAGATCTCGCCATCCACTAGCTTGGGTTCTTCCCTCACGCGGAGGAATTTTCGCCAGCGATATTCGTGCAGCGCTTTCGGATCCGGATCTTTCTTCCAGCTGTGATAGCCAAAAGTGATGGGGTACTGGAGGTAGCCCTCCTTCGTTTTCATGAAGATCTGGGCTCGTGCCTCCGGACCGTAGAACACCACATCGTATTCCGGCTGCTCTAAGACAGCGATCTGATCCTTCTCCCACCGGCTGTTAGGTCGAAATGCGTAAACCCCTGGAACCTCCCGCTCCGCCCGGGTCGAGGCCAGATTCACTGCTCCTTCGGCAATCGGCGTCATCGGCAAGCTCGGCTTCTCTGCCGGATCATTGCCATTGAACTGGGAAAGCATCGCCACCAGGCTCGGCATCCGACGTCCCTTGCTCCGATTCGCGATATTGTTCGTCACGATGCTGAGGAACTCCGTGGCTTGCTCCGCCGGTTGCACATAGGTCTTCACCTGATTGCGACCCAGCTTCTGGCCATACTGCTCCGCGATCTCTTCATCGACGAAGTCCTCGAAATCGCTGAAGACATAGAGCGAATCCACGTTCTGGCCGATCAAATGATCGATCGCCGCGGTCAGCCGATTGTGCCCGCCGACCGCCAGGTAGCTGTTCCCTCGCGTTTTGAACGCATCGATCAAGCGATCCACACTCCGCTGCGGCGCTTTCCGGGGCAGATCCCCCCAGAGAAACCAATACGGTGTCTGGCGACCGTCGCGATTTGGCATCACGTCTTCCGGCAAGATCGTCTGCACCGTCGAGACACTCCCGCCGGGTCGAACCAAGGCATTGTTGATGTAAACGATCGGCGCGTTGTCAAAGTTCCGGTCCACCTCCCGAATCACCAGCGGGAGGAACTCCGCCATCGATCCGGACACGTCCAGAATCACCCCCAGCTTCTGCCCCTCCACCTTCATCCCGAAAATCATCGAGTCGCCGCCCGCCGCGCCAGACATCCCAAAATTCATCGGCGGCCCCATGGACATCCCGAAATCCGTAGGAGGCTGGGTCACGTCGAACTGCATCGTCGGAATCGCCACATCCGAAGTATTGAAGGCGGAAAGCACGTCCGGCATCGCGTTCGAAGCAGAGGTCGGTCGCCGCGGTACTATTTTCACTACCTCGTCCGGCTTCATCTCCGTCTCCTCCTGGTCTGGAGCCGTCACCGCTTGAATCACCGGAGGCTCATCGATCGGCACCACCATCACCACCAGTCCCAAAAGCATTACAATGCCCACATGAATTAGCACTGTGACGAACAACGAATTGATCTTATCCCGTCGGCGGGATCGCTCCACGGACCGCTTCTGCGCCTCCTCATACTGCTTCAGCATTGCGATCGACTCATCGGCCGAATGGCTGGAAGGCACCACTTTCGTCACCGTAGGTACCTGAGGCGTCGCTTCCACTGTCGCAGCCGTTGGCTTCGGCAAAGGAGGCGCGATGGATTTTTCCTCGAAATCTTCAATCGCCACTGCGGCAAAAACTTCTGTGCCATCGTCACCCTCATCTTCCGCCATCACCGCTGCGACCACCGGTGTCGCCTCCTCGACTTGATAAATCGGGTCCAGTTCGGGATCGCTCAATGAGGGATCCAGCGCGACCGCTTTGCGATAATGCTCCGCCGCGCTCGTCAGTTCCCCCAGCCGATGCTTCGCAAACGCCATCTGTAAATGGGCCAGGGGATGCTCTGGAGCCACCTTCAGCACTGCTTCAATGATCCCCGGGGCGTCGGGCGAGCCCACCAGGGCATACGCTCGACCCGCCTGCAGCAGCGCATCCACCTCACGTGGCAGCGCCTCGATCTCACTGAGCAGCGCCACCGCTGCATCCGGATTCCCCTCGTTCAAATGCGCTTCCAGCAGAGCCAGTCGCGTTCCCCAGTCTTGAGGATTGGAATCGAGCGATTGTTGCAGGGCTGTTAGTATGGCAGACATCGTAAACAGAGGGGCCAAGGGTTGAAACAAGGGAGCACACCGGCAGTTCCCGATGTGACTTCTTCCTAAGTATAACGGCAATTGAGCCAATCTTGTTAGGAGAAAGCGACAAATCTAGGGTGAAAGGTTCGAAGTTTCGGGTTAAGCCACCGCCGAGCTTGTCTCGGTGGAGCCCTGTTCGACCAACCAGATCGAAGCCCCTGGGAAAGGGCCAACACTGCGCTCGGCCGGAGGCGTGCAAAAGTCGTCTACTGTGATTGGCAAACCCGAAATTTGAGACTTCCACCCCAAATCGATCACTTCCACATCCTCCAACACGCTAAAAACGGCCAGAACCTGTCGATCGTCCTCTGCCAATCGTGCAGAGGGACACAGATTTTAGAAGGGCAGGGAGAAGCTTGCCATTGCTCATCCATCCCAATTGGATGATGCATCCTCGATGCCCTAACCCCAGGCCCGAGCCGTCTGCCGCTGAGAACCGAGCCCGTCGATTCCGAGTTCGACGATGTCGCCCGGCTTGAGGTATTGCGGGGGTTTAAAGCCCATGCCGACGCCCGCCGGGGTGCCCGTGGAAATGACGTCGCCGGGAAGTAGGCTCATGAACTGGCTGAGATAGCTGACGAGGTGAGGGATCTTGAAGATGAGGTTCCGGGAGTTGCCGTCTTGCTTGGTTTCGCCATTGACCGTGAGCCACATCTTGAGGTTATCGACGTCTTCGATCTCGTCCTGAGTGGCGAGGAAGGGGCCGAATGGGGCAAAAGAGTCCGCGCTCTTCCCTTTGACCCATTGTCCCTGGCGCTCGATCTGAAAGGCGCGCTCGCTGTAGTCGTTATGGAGGGCGTAACCGGCCACGTAATCCAGGGCATCTGCTTCTTCCACGTAACTGGCGCGCTTGCCAATGACCACGGCCAATTCGACTTCCCAGTCCGTTTTCTCGCTGTTGCGGGGAATGATGAGATCGTCGTTGGGACCGCTCCAACTGCTCGTCGCTTTCGAGAAAATGATCGGCTCGGGTGGTGGTGTGGCACCGGTTTCTTCCGCGTGATCGCTGAAATTGAGGCCGATGCAGATCAACTTGCTGGGTCGGGCAATGGCGGGGCCGAGACGATCGCCGGAGCCAACTTTGGGAGCATCCTCCGCATGGGCATCGGCCCAAGTCTTCAGCTTGGCAAGACCATCCTGCGCAAAAAAGTCTTCGTTCCAATCAGAACCAAAACCGGTGGCATCAATGCGTCTGCCGTCTTCGAGTTGAAGACCGGGTTTTTCGTGGCCAGCTTGGCCGAAGCGGATCAATTTCATGGGGGTGGCTTAGGGCTTGTCACAAAATACGTTTACAAGATCTGCTTGTCGTCCGACCCGTCGCCAGCGTTGGAATTCACCTCATTTAGCCTGCTAAACTCCGGTCAATTCCGCCTTGGCGACAAGTCGGAATTCTGCGCATCTCACGCAAACGTATTTTGTGACAAGCTCTTAAAAGCGGAAGGGCGAAAGGTCAAAAGTAAAAAGCAGGCATCCGCGTCAGGTTTTCGGGCGCGGATTCGACAAACCCGGCATCAGCAGAGAAGCTGTCCCGACTATGACCATTTCCATCGAATACTGCGTCCAGTGAAACTACACCCCTCAGGCTACCAGTTTGGCAGCCGCGATTCAGGACGCCACCGGCGTTGCCAGCACCTTGATCCAAGGAGGCGGCGGGATCTTTGATGTGAAAGTCGATGGTGAGCTGATTTACAGCAAGCACCAGACTGGCCAGTTCCCTACCAACGAAGAAGTCGTTGCGACCCTCCAGACGCGGTGAGGTCCTACCGGAGATTCATCACGCCCCCATCGATATCCCACGCTGCACCGGTGACAAACCCCGCGTCATCGGAACACAAGTAAGTCGCCAGCTTGGCGATTTCGACCGGCATCGCCATTCGCCCAATGGGCTGAGCGGCGGAGAGTTTGGCGAACATTTCTTTTTCCTGACCGGGATAGGTTTTCGCGAGATAGTTATCGACGAACGGGGTGTGGACGCGCGCCGGGCAGATGCAATTGCACCGGATTCCCTGATCGATGTAGTCATGGGCCACACTCATCGTCATCGTGAGGACGGCTCCCTTGCTCATCGAGTAAGCAAAGCGGTCTTTCAGGCCGACTTTTGAAGCGATGGAGGCCATGTTGAGGACCGCTCCTCCACCTGCGGCGACCATTTTGGGAATGGCGGCGTGGAGACTGTTGTAGACGCCTTTGACGTTGACGTTGTAGACCCGGTCCATGTCTTCCTCGGTCGTGGTGGCGACGGTCCCGATGTGGGCGATCCCGGCATTGTTCACCAGCACGTCCATGCGCCGATCCGCCGTCAGTCGATCGATCAGCGCGGTCACTTCCGCCTGGTTGGAGACATCGCACCCGTGAAATTCCCCGCCAATTTCTTGAGCCACGGCTCCACCCGCCTCCGGGTCGCGGTCAATGACCCAGACAAAAGCTCCTTCCGCAGCAAACTCCCGAGCCATCGCCTCGCCGATTCCCGATCCGGCACCCGTGATGAAGACATTTTTGTCCTTGAAACGCATGGTGGGACCTACTTCGGCGGCGGATCACCCGCAACTGAAACCTGAACGATTGCCGCCTAGGCGAGGATGCCTTTGACGACATGCCCTTCCACATCCGTGAGGCGATAGCGCCGCCCTTGAAAGCGGTAAACCAGCTTTTCATGGTCGATCCCCATGAGATGGAGAATGGTCGCGTTGAGATCGTGAACCGGGACCGGGTTTTCGACGACGTTGTAGCTGAAGTCGTCGGTTTCGCCCCAGGTCATGCCGCCTTTGATACCGCCTCCCGCCATCCAGACCGTGAAGCAGCGCGGATGATGATCGCGGCCGTAATTGGTCTCGGTCAGCTTTCCTTGGCTGTAGACAGTGCGGCCGAATTCGCCACCCCAGATCACCAGAGTATCGTCGAGCAAGCCGCGTTCGCGGAGATCTTGGATCAATCCGGCGCAGGGTTGATCGGTCTCGCGGGAAAGGGTGCGAATGGCCCCGGGAAGCCCGCTGTGATGATCCCAGCCCGTGTGGTAGAGCTGGATGAAGCGGACGTTTCGTTCTGCCAGGCGTCGCGCTTGAATGCAGTTGGCCGCGAAGGTTCCGGGGAGACGCGATTCTTCGCCATAGCGCTCAAAGGTGGATTCTGGTTCGTCGCTCAGATCGACCAATTCCGGGACGGAGGTCTGCATTCGGTAGGCCATCTCATACTGGGAAATGCGCGTCTGGATCTCGGCATCGCCTGTGGTTTCGAGCCGCTCCTGATTCAACTTGGCCAGGGCATCGAGCATTGGGCGCTTCCGGGAGGGATCGGCCAAGGCCGGATCTTTGAGGTAGAGCACCGGATCGCCGGCGGAACGAAGTTGCACGCCCTGGTGCGAAGACGGGAGAAATCCGCTGCCCCAGAGTCGCGAATAAATCGGCTGCGAAGCGCCGTAGTTCCCGTTGGAAATCAGGACGGTGAAAGCGGGGAGGTTTTCGTTCAGTGAGCCGAGGCCGTAGTGAAGCCACGCTCCCATGCTGGGGCGTCCCGGCAGCTCATGACCCGTCTGCAAGTAGGTGATGCCGGGATCGTGATTGATCGCGTGGGTGGTGACGGACTTAATCACGCAGAGTTCGTCGATGACGCTGGCGGTGTGAGGGAGCAACTCACTCACGGGGATGCCGGACTGGCCGTGGCGCTGGAAATTGAAAATCGTCGGCGCGACGGGAAACGTCTTCATCCCCGAGGTCATGCCGGTGAGGCGCTGACCATCGCGAATTTCCGCCGGGAGATCCATCCCTCGCCTCGCGGGTAGAGCGGGCTTTTCATCCCAGAGATCCAACTGGGAAGGTGCCCCGGATTGGAAGAGGTAGATGACGCGTTTCGCTTTGGGCGCATGGTGGAGACCGATGGGGATTTCTCCACCGGAGGCCGAGGTTCCCAGTAAGCTGGCCAGGGCCGCACCGCCGATTCCGTAGCCGCTTTTGCGAAACAGTTGGCGGCGGGTGAGGAGTTTCCAGGATTCTTCGATCGGGTTCATGATTTGGTGATCGCTTCGCTGAGGTTAAGAAGGGTGCGAGCCACCATCACGGCGGCGGCTTGCTCGACCGTGCCATCGGCTCCCGCGAGACGCTGCACTTCTTCAGGCTGAGATTGGAGGGTTTGTCGTTCGGACGCGAACAGTTCGCTCAGGATCTGCTGCTCACGTTGATTGGGGAGTCGAGAGGTGACGATTTCAAACCCCTTGGCGAGGTTGCCATCCATGCGCTGGGCCAGTCCGCGTGCGGCTTCGAAGAACTGGGGATCGTGGAGCAGAATCAGGGCCTGGAGTGGGGTGTTGGTGCTGCCCCGACTGAAGGTGCAGATCTCTCGGTTCGGTGCGTCGAAGGTCGACATCACCGGATGATGGGACGCTCGTTTCCAGAAGGTGTAGAGGCCGCGACGCCAGGCGTTTTCATCGGTGTCCGGCTCGTAAATCTGCATCATGTTCGGACGCAGGGTAAGGATCTTCCACAAGCCTTCCGGCTGATACGGTTTCACACTGGGACCGCCAATCTTCTCGACCAGCTTCCCTCCGGCGAAGAGCACGCTATCCCGCACCATCTCGGCCGGCAACCGCGTCCGAGGCCCTCGCGCCAGGAGCCGATTCTCAGGATCGCTCGCCATCATTCCCGGGGTGGTGTCCGAGCATTGTTGATAGGTCGCCGAAGTCACGATGGTCCGAAGCGTCGCCTTCAAATCCCAACCCGAATCCATGAAATCCGCCGCCAGCCAATCGAGCAGCGCCGGGTGCGATGGCAGCTCCGCCTGGGAACCGAAATCGTTCACGGTTTTGACAATGCCAACCCCGAAGATCTGATGCCAGAGACGGTTCACCGTGACTCGCGCCGTGAGCGGATTTTCCCGATCGGTAATCCACGTCGCCAACCCCAAGCGATTGCGTGGCTGGTCAGCAGGGAAGTCCGGCAGATATTCCGGAGTATCCGCCAGCAGCTTCTCGCCCAACGGCTGATCATACATGCCGCGATCGAGAATGAACGTCTCCCGAGGCTTGCTTTCATTCATGACCATGGTCCGCGGAATTTCCGCCTCGATCGCCTTCACCGTGGCGTTCAACTCGCCAATTTTTTGATCCAGATCGCGGTATTTTGGAATCGTCAGACGAAACGCGGTTTGCAACGCGGCTTTCTGTTCCTTGTTCCGTTTTTCGGGGGGAATCGCGGCCCATTCCCGCAGTTGCGCATTCCCGTCCAGCGTCGGTTGAGGAGAACTACTGACGCTGTAGCGCATCCGGCCGAAAACGTGCGTGCCGTGTTGAGACTCGAACCGCACCACCAGCTTGAGCGGTCCTTTTTCCGCTTGGGCGGATTGGCCGAAGACGATCGCGAGTTGATGGGGATTGCGAGAGTCCGGCTGATGAATTCCCCAGCCGGTTTTGAGATTGCCATCGATGGTGTGTTCGGCCGGGTAGCCGCTTTGGGCCCAGTCTGCGGTCGCTTTCGTGAGTGGAAGTTTCGTCCCCGCTTGCCAAATTTCCACCTCCGTCATGACCGCGTTTCCGTTGGGAGAGCGGCCTGGACCCTTGCCCGGCATACTCTCGTCCAATAGCCCTTCGATCATCACGCCATTCAGGGTGGTAAGGCCATCGGGAAATCCCAATTCCGTGGTAAACACCTCGCGAGCCGGATTCGATCCGCCTGCCAGAACCGAGTGATCCTCCAGAATTTGCAATTCGGTTCCTTGCTCTGCTGCCACCAGAGAGGGGCGAACCGCGAACCAGGTTTGCGGAAGGTCGTTTTCCCAGGCCGCCTGCTGGGCGCTCGCTTCCACGTCTTCCGCCGCCAGTTGTTGTCGGAGCCCGGCCAACTGTTGCTTCGCCAATTCCAGTCGAGCGCTCTGTTCCACCGTGGGCGTGGGGATGGCGGGCGCGGCAAATAGCGGTTTCCCGCCCAGTCGGCCCTTTTCGTCCACGTTATTGAAGAAGGCGAACATCTGGTAAAAATCCTTCTGAGAGACGGGATCATACTTGTGATCGTGGCAGCGGGAACACTCCAGGGTCAGGCCGAGGAAGACCGTTCCCATGGTCGTGACCCGATCCGCCACATAGCTGACCCGATACTCTTCATCGATCGTTCCGCCTTCGATCGTGAACGGGTGATTGCGATTGAACCCCGTGGCGATCTGTTGCTCAATCGTCGGGTCCGGCAAGAGATCGCCCGCCAGTTGCCAGGTGATGAAGTCGTCGTAAGGCAGCCCGGAATTGAAGGCGTCGATCACCCAGTCCCGCCAGCGCCACATCGTCCGTGGCGTGTCGTATTGGTAACCGGACGTGTCCGCATACCGCGCCGCATCCATCCATTCTACGGCCATTCGTTCACCAAAGCGCGGCGATGCCAAGAGCCGGTCCACCACCTTTTCGAAAGCCTGAGGCGATTCATCGGCCAGAAAAGCAGCGATTTCTTCCAGCGTCGGCGGTAAGCCGGTCAGATCCAACGTCACCCGCCGGATCAACGTTCGCCGGTCTGCCTCCGGGGCCGGTTTCAGGTTTCGAGTTTCCAACGTCGCTCGGACAAAGGCGTCGATCTCATTCCGCTCCCAATCCGCACCGGGATCCAGCTTCACCTCCGGGCGTTTCACCGACTGAAACGACCACAAATCATCGAACTCGGCCCCTTCCTCGATCCAACGCTCAAACAGAGCTTGCTCCTCCGGAGTGAGCATCGGGAGATTCGAATCTGGCGGCGGCATCACGTCATCGTGATCATCGGTCGTGATGCGGTAGAGGAGCTCGCTCGCCTCCGGCTTGCCCGGCACGATCGCAAACAAGCTCTTGGCGTTGTCCATCGCGGCGAAGGCACCCTGCTTCGTATCCAGCCTCAAATCTGCCTTGCGCTTGTTGGCATCCGGCCCGTGACAGGCAAAACAGCGATCGGAAAGCAGCGGTCGAATCTGCGTCGTGAAATCCACCGGCTCCGCCGAATGGGCCAGAGATGCGAACAGGAGCCAACCAAAAACGATACGCGGAGAGGGATGGGGCATAGCTTCCCAATAAACGTCGGTTTCCTGGAAATCTTACGGAAAACCGGCGTTTGGTCTTCCTCGGGAAACATCTGAGAGGTCTCACCGGCGACAAGCCCGGATACTTAGTGGAACTGTTTGGTGATAAACGTCGTCATGTCTTCCATGATCTTATCGACAGATTCGCGGGTTGCTCCGGATTTTGTCTTTCCCCAATAAAAGCCGTGGATCATGCCCGGATAGGATTGGCTCGAGATGTCTTTTCCCAGTTTTTCCAATTCTGGAATCAGAAACTCAAAATTGGCCTGGTAAAGAAGAACGGGCTTTCCTTGCAGGACCAGAATGGGGCAATCGATCTGATTCATCCACCCGAGGATCTCGCGTTTCCGCTCCCCGGTGAAGTAGCTCATCGGGTTGTCCATGACGGGCTGGTAGGCCCGTCCGCCGCCTCTTTCATTAGACTTGGGATCAAGCGCGACCACCGATGCGGGTTCTCCGGCGATCACGCAGCAAACCTCCGTTTGCGACGCCGTCACAATCGCCAAAATGCCACCGCCGCTTCCACCAAAGAGGACGATTTTGTTGGGATCGACGCCAGGAAGCGCTTTTGTCGTTTCCACGATCAACGCGGAATCATCGACCGCATCGTAAAAACCATGGGGAACTTTCACGCGGGAGCTTCTCCAAAACGGGCGACGGGGGCACTGAACCACCACGAAACCCTGTTCGAGAAAACGCGTTTGAATGGGCTTGTCGAGCAAGTCCCCTTTGATGCTATCCACCTGGGCATACTCGCCACCACCATGGAAAAAGAGAATCGCAGGATGGGGCCCCTTCCCGGCGGGGGCTCGGTAGGCAAAGCTCAAATCAACGCCGTCCGGCGATTGCAGTTCCACGACGTTCAGGGGCGATAAGGATTCTGGAATCTCCACTCCCGGCACGTGGTCTTCGGTTCTGGAAGTCAGGTTATCGCCGGCGGTGGGATCAGGATTCCCCGGGCCATCCGTGCCTTGCATCTTGCCCTTTTGCCGTTCTTTCGTTGCTCGATTCAGGTATTCCGTTTCTTCAGCGGTCAGGTTGGTGCCTTCTCGCTTCTTGACGAAAAGGGCTCGGGCTTTCTCCCAATTAATCGGAGGCGTGCTGGAATCGGATGACGATTGCGCCGGAAGTTGGCTCGTCGTCAGGATGAAGAAGGCAGATAGCAAGGCGAAGGATTTCATGGTTTTAAGTTCAAGCGATGTGGATGGCCGAGCAGAAGGAAGCAACGAAGATCCAACCCGAAGAAAGAGAGTTGGTTTCATAATAATCCCCGGGAGCCGGATTCAAGAGTCCCTCATGAAGTCGCTGGTCTGCTGCCAACCTTTGACGCGAGGTTTTCGATCGCACCCGAATTGATCCAACGCGGACCGATGCGATGGTGGCAGAATGGCCCCCAGTTCTCCGCCTCCTTCCGGTAGCGCGGCGCGACAGCGTTATTTGCTGGGGCGCTTGCTGCAGCTGGCGGGGCGCTATCGTTGGCGTTGTCTCGGGCTGTTGGCCCTGAATCTTTGCCTCCTCGCACTCGGTTTGGCCGGGCTGGGAGG
>CAYGQD010000011.1:32844-40785 GCA_964351855.1 uncultured Verrucomicrobiales bacterium | reverse complement strand
TCTCCGCGAACAGGTTGAGCCGGGTGCTCCGGCGGCGAACTTTCCCTTCGGTTGGCATCCTCCGGCGAATTGGACGCCACGGGAAGTTCTCCTCGGTTTGGGCCTGTGGATTTTTCTGGCGGCATCGCTTCGCGCGTGGTTGGCCTACCTCACCGCAGTGAGCACGAATCGGCTCGGGCAGGGGAAAATCGTGGTGGGGTTGCGTTCGGCGATTTATGCGAAGATGCAGCAAATGAGCTTCCGCTTCTTCGATGCGAACGCGACCGGATCGCTCATCAATCGGGTCACCGGGGATACCCAGTCCGTCCGGCTCTTCATCGACGGCGTGGCGGTGCAGGCGCTCAATATTGTTTTGGCGACGGGGTTTTACCTCGTTTGCCTCGTCCAGATTCACGTTGGGCTCGCCTTCGCCTGTTTTGCCTTTCTCCCCGTGCTCGGTCTCGTCGTGGTGCTCTTTTCCCGTTGGTTGCGACCGGATTACGAGGAGGGACGCAAACGAGTCGATCGCTTGATCCTGGTGTTCGAAGAACTGGCCCGAGGCATGGGCGTGGTAAAAAGCTTTGGTCTGCAATCCTGGGCCGAGACGCGTTTTCTGGAGGCGAATGCCTCGGTTCGCGATCAAAAGAACCGTGTTTTCCGCAAACTGACGATTTTGTTCCCGCTCGTTTCCTTGCTCAATCAGTTCAGCATGACGGTTTTGCTGGGATATGGAGGCTGGCTCGCGATCCGGGGTGAAATCCCGATTGGAACCGGTCTGGTCCTCTTCGCCGGAATCCTCCAGCAGCTCAATGCACAGGCCAATGCGATCGGCACCGTGGCTGACAGTCTTCAGCAGACGCTGACCGGCGCGGATCGTGTTTATGAGATTCTCGACGCCGAGCCAGGGATCCTCGATCGTCCGGACGCAGACCCGCTTGACCGGGCCGAAGGCGAGGTGGTGTTCGAGGACGTTGCCTTTCGCTACAAGCCGGAGAACACCACGCTCCATCACCTTTCCCTCATGGTGAAGGCCGGGGAGAAAATCGCGATCGTCGGACCAACGGGCGCTGGAAAAACCGCCCTGATACAGCTCATCCCGCGATTCTACGATCCGGACGAGGGACGCCTTCTCCTCGACGGGCGGGATCTCCGGGAATGGCGGCTCAGTGACGTGCGGCGACAAGTCGGTCTCGTTTTCCAGGAGAGTTTTCTCTTCAGCGCCAGTGTCGCGGCCAACATTGCCTTCGGGAATCCGGAAGCCTCCTGGGAAGCGATCGAGCGAGCGGCAAAACTGGCGGCAGCTCACGAATTCATCGAAACCCTTCCCAACGGCTACGACACCCTCCTCCACGAAAACGGAGCGAATCTCTCCGGCGGCCAACGGCAGCGGCTCGCGCTGGCCCGGGCCATTCTTCTCGACCCGGCGATTCTCATCCTCGATGATCCCACGGCCGCAGTCGATGCCGGGACCGAGCAGGAAATTCTCACCGCGATGGATCGGGTCATGGCGGGGCGGACCACGTTCCTCGTCGCGCATCGGTTCAGCACCGTGCGGCGAGCCGATCGGATCATCGTCCTCGAAAAAGGAGTGATCTCCCGGATCGGCACCCATGCGGAACTCTTCGATCAACCCGGCTATTACCGCGACGCCATCTTGGCCCAGAGCGGCGAAGGAAAGGAGGCCGCGTGAGTCAGAATTCGACGCCCATCGAACCCGTCTCGAAAAAGAACGGCGTCGCCGGGATCGTCGATCGCGAGGTGCTCGAACGCCTCCGCCGTCAGCGTGGTGAGGAGGATGAGCGGGACCGGGCGCCGCTTTCCTTTCGGCTGATTCGGCGCTTGCTCGGTTACACCGGGATTTATCGTCGCAAGATGATCGGCCTCTTCATCACCGTCGGGATGCGGGCGATCCAACTCCCGATTCTCGCCTGGGCGATCGGCGCGATCATCAACGGTCCCGTCGCGCGCGGCGATGTTAGGGAGCTGGCCTGGTCGGTCGCCGCCTTTGCCGCATTCGCCCTGTTTACCGAGCTGACCTTTCGCTACCGAATCAAATGGGCGCTCGAAATCGGTGAGTCCGTGATTCACGATCTCCGCGCGGCGATGTTTCGCCATTGGCTTGGCCTGACGATGGGCTATTTCAATCGCCATGAAGTCGGTCGCCTCATCAGCCGTCTCACCGGCGATGCGGAGAACGTCCGCGTCGGGGTTCAAAACGTCCTTTTCGTCAGTCTGGTTCAGGCGGGGCAAATGCTCGGATGCGCTGTTTTCATGGTGATTGAGGACTGGCGCCTCTTCCTCATGGTCCTCGGCATCGCTCCAATTGTCTGGGTCATGAACGTCTATTTCCGCCGTCGCCTCAGCGAAGCGTATCGGCGCCAGAGCGATAGCTTCAGCCGCATTACCGCGACGATGGCCGAGAGCGTCAGTGGGATTCGCGTCACCCAAAGTTTCAGTCGGGAGCGGCTCAATGCGGATCACTTTCTCGCCCTGGTCCAGGACCACGCCCGTTACAACTTCGTTGCGGCGCGGGCCAGTGGGACCTTTCTCCCGCTCCTGGAATTGAACGGCCAGCTCTTCATGGCGCTCCTCGTCATCGTCGGCGGCGGACATGTCCTCGATCCGCAAAATCCCATGCCGCTGGGAAGCATGATCCAGTTCTTCTTCCTCGCCGGCTTGTTCTTCAGCCCCATCACCGTGCTCGGAAACATGTTCAATGAAGCGCTCACCGCGATGGCCGGGGCGGAACGGGTCTTCACCATCCTCGATACCGAACCGGACTGGGTCGATCCGCCCGAACCGACCGTTCCGGAGCACCTCGAAGGCCGGGTCGAACTCCGCGACGTGCGCTTTGCTTATCAAGCCGACCGTCCGGTGTTGCACGGTGTCAGTTTCCTCGCCGAAGCGGGCCAATGCATCGCCATCGTCGGCGCGACCGGAAGCGGGAAGAGCACCGTCGCCGGTCTCATCGCCAAATTCTTCCTGCCGGAATCCGGCTCCGTTCTCATTGATGGCATCGACACCCGCGAGTTGTCGAGTCCCTGGCTCCACCAACATCTCGGGATCGTCCCCCAGCAGAATCACCTCTTCGGAGGAAGCATTCTCGAAAACATCCGCGTGGTGAAGCCTGGAGCCAGCCGGGAAGAAGTCTGCGAGGCGCTCGCCAGGCTGGACTGTCTCGAAACCATCGAAGCCATCCCCAACGGCCTCGACGCGGAAGTCGGCGAACGCGGTTCCGGCCTCTCCCTCGGCCAACGCCAGCTCATCTGCTTCGCCCGCGCCCTCATCGCCGATCCCCGCATCCTCATCCTCGACGAGGCCACCAGCGCGATCGATCCCCTGACCGAAGAGCGCACCCAACGCGCCATGCGCCTGCTCATGGAAGGTCGAACCAGCTTCGTCCTCGCCCACCGCCTCAGCACCCTGCGCCATGCCGACCAAGTCATCGTCATGGCCAAGGGAGGAGTCATCGAGCAGGGAGCCCCGGAGGAGCTGCTCAAAAACGGCGGAGCCTTCGCCGACCTCTGGCACCACGCTGCCAGTTAATGTTCGGGGGTCATCGCTCGCAGTTGAGACTCCCGAACTTCCGTGTTAATCCGGCACCATCTGTTTTCATCCGTGAACCCTGCGCAGCCGACGCGCTTGCCAGCGAACGCATTGCCTGTTTCATATGAATCGTTACGAGTTCTACTTTGTTAAAATGCTTGTGGGGGCTCGGCGCTCGAAAAATGGGAACACGAATGCGCTTCGCTTCCACGAATTTTAGGAATGGGCGCGAATCGCGATCTCTCAATTCGTGAAATTCATTCCCATTCGCGTATCATTCGCCTCTAACGCACCCTAATCCGGAAACTCAAAAGAGGAACACGAAGGGCACGAATTTTCACGACCAGCTCCGCAATGGCGGTCCCTGTTGTTGTGGAGTGCCATCGACCTGACTCGTGAATTTCGTGGTCATTCGCGGCCATTCGTGTCGAAGAAGAGGAGGAACACGAAGGGCACGAATTTTCACGAACAGCTCCGCAATGGCGGTCCCGTAGTTGCTCTGGAGCGCGGTCGACCCGATTCGTGAATTGCCTGATCATTCGTGTTGAAGTGAAGGTTCTGAACCCGAATTGCACGAATGACCGAAATTGCGCGAACACCCACGCAGCCCATCCGTAGATCCAAAGTTTCTCTGCGCCTCTGTGGTTCAGCGTGAGGCCTTTTTGCAGAGCCCGGGAATGGGCTCATGATTAGATCGAAAGCGCTCAACTGGCATCTTAAAAGGTGCAATTCATCAAACATTCGCCCGATTCATTCGCAATTTCTTCCTTTAAGGGCAAATGTGCTCCTTTCAAGATGCCGATATGAGGTTTTCGCTCGTTAGTCTGGTCAAGTTCCACCGTCGTCAGGCTGGTTTGTCCCAGCATGAATTGGCGGACCTGGCGGATGTCAGCCGAAAAGTCGTGCAGGCGGTCGAAGCCGGGGAGGAAGGCATCCAGTGGCGAAACGTCTGCGCAATCCTCGACGTGCTCAACATCCGGCTCGAACCTACCGGCCCATTAGTAGCGGCATGGAAAGAAAATGACGAAGAAAATGAATCCACCTGAAGCGAAGAAATTAAGACGCGCCAATGTCTACCAACAGAGCGTTTACGCGGGCACGTTGGAAGAAACTGGGAACGGGGAGTGGTCGTTTTCGTATGTGGATGGGTATGATGGCATTCCCATTTCCCTGACACTACCCGTCCAACGGGAGCCCTATAGGTTTCGGGAGTTTCCACCCGTGTTTGAGGGCTTACTTCCGGAAGGCATCATGCTGGCATCTCTGTTGCGACGCCGGAAAATCGACCAGAACGATTTCTTTGCTCAGCTGCTCGCTGTTGGCGCTGATTTGGTGGGATCGATCACCGTTTTGCCCGTTGACGAACCTGAATCATGAAGGTTTGCCCCATCACTCTCGAGCCAATTGAAGACGAGAAGAGCGAATACTCGAAGAGGGGACTAAAAACCTTGAGTCGAACCCTCACGAAGTTGGAGCCGTTGAACTACACGACCGAGCAGCAACTGGTCGAGGCCGCTTCCAGAGCCGATAAAATGTCGATTCAAGGATTTCAACCCAAGCTCAGTGCCGTTCTCCGGGTGAAACAGGGGCGCTTTGAAGTCGTCGATAACCACGGCCGGTTCATTCTCAAACCTTGTCCACCGGAATACGACGAAGTTCCTCAAAACGAGTCGTTTACCATGACCATGGCCAAATGGAGTGGGATCGAGACACCCGATCACGGCTTGGTCTATGCCGTCGATGGAACCATGACCTACTGGATTCGGAGATTTGACCGGGAAGGACGTGGGAACCGGAAGTTTCCCCAGGAAGACTTTGCTCAGCTCATGGGAAGATCGCGCGAAACCAAGTATGACAGTTCGATGGAGCAGGTCGTTGCCGTCATCGACAAGTTCTGCACGTTTCCAGTAATCCAGAAGCGCCGATTAGCTCACTTGGTTTTGTTCTGCTTTCTCACCGGCAACGAGGACATGCACCTGAAGAATTTTTCGCTCGTGACGCGCGTAAAGAATGGGCGGCCGTTAGTGGAATTGAGCCCGGCTTACGACCTCCTCAACACCACGGTGATCCTGAGAAACCCTCCTGAGGAACTGGCTTTGCCGATCAATGGAAAGAAGCGCAAGCTGACCAAAAACGACCTGCTTCGTTCATTTTGCCGCGACCGTTGCGGAGTTTCCAGCAAGTTTTTGGATCAGCTGTTGCAACGGTTTTCTGAACTGCGCCCAGCGTTCGATGAGTTGATCGGGCGGAGCTTTCTGAGTGAGTCGAACCAGGAAACCTATCGAGCCGTTCTCAACGAACGTTTCGAGCGACTTGGGCTCTGAATCCACGGATTTGCGGGTGGTAGGCGAAGCATTTTGAAGCGACCTCCAACGAACATAGTCAAGAGATTGCCAAATCTTCCGAAAGGCTGTTCGTTGCCGAATTTTGCGTATTTTCCCCCAATGAACCAAAATCTTCACTGCCTCTGCCTCGGCATTTTGCCGGTTTTTCTCGCGCTCCTCGCCCCAATTAGTGCTGCCGAGCGGATCGAATCGGTTGATAGTTTCCTCTGTCTTCTCGCATCGTAGTATTTGTGCCTCGTGACTCGCGAAGAAGGGCTCGAATTGATCGCGGACCATCCTTCCGGCGACGCGGAACGAAACCGAATGGGAACTCAATGGATTCTGGGAGAGACGTGGTTCAATCTCTGGTACAGCTATCTCGATGCGGTCAGCGAAGCGACCCAAAATGCTCGTGAACCCAAGCATTTTGCCATGGCAGAATTTGCACTCACGCCTTACCGGATACGGCAGGTGCAAAATCGGAAGGCCTATCTCGGAGCGGGGACCGTCCCCTCGATGCTGGAACCCTTTGTGGCCTGGGCCAAGAAGTATCCTGAAACACTCCGCCAACTGAAGCCACAAAGTGACGATGGAGTTGCGCTGTTGGAGGCGGCGCGGCGAGTCTCCGGCTTCGACGCGGAGGAGCGGGAGGAAGCCGCCCGAGTACTTGATCCGTCTCAACCTCAGCTTGACGATCTGCCCGATTTGCTTCGCGAACGGTTTTTCGATGCGGCAGGTTTTTCGCCAGAACAGCTCAATCTCTTGCGCGAGATGCATCGTCGCCGTCTGGATGTGGGGCTTCCCCTCAAGGTGACGCAGGCTTGGGATTTGCAAGACCAGTCAGCGGCGTTGGGAAAAGGAATCGTAGCTGGGCACTTTCTCGGACAGCAGCTTCATCCAGTTCCTGACGATCTCCGAATCCGATCCCTCGCCCTGATTCCCCTTGGCTGGATTGCGATTACGGAAGATTACGGCATTTTTCTGGAGCCGGATAAACCACAGCTTCGGGCTCACTTCGATTGGGAAATTGTCAAGACTATCGATTCAGCCTGCAAGCTGGAGGTGACGAATGTCGATTCCGTTCTGATTCACCTCAAAGACGGGCGCGTTCTCGATCATCGGGGGCAGGAAATCGCGCAGAACCCACGACAGATTGCAGGGATCGCGGGTTACGGCTATTTTGTGGTGACAAAGCAAGGGCGCCTGGAATGGGTTCCGCTCAATGAACCGGACGAAGCGTTGGTGGTGGACCAGACGGTTTTCGAGGAATGGCTCGCCGAAATGCAAGCAGGCTTGATCCGGTTTGTCAGCGTTGCCACCTCTGATAAGCGAAGGCTAGGAGCGATTGGAGACAATGGTGTGCTCGTCAGCGATACCAACGCGAATCTCCACGCTTTTCCGTTTTCGGTCAGTCAAAAGAACCTGCGTATTCCCAGTCAATCTGAAACAGAACCCGATCAGTTTCAGTCGACGCCGACAATCGAGTTCCAACACGCGCTTGATACGTTGCCGGGTGCTGAAGGAGATTATTTCCGGTTGGATAACGAAGTTTACTACATCTTTCCCGATGGAGATCTAGCTACCTTCTCCGGCCCTTACATTGGGACCTATCTGCGGCGCAAGGGAAGTTATCATCGGGGAAAGCCGCAGGATTATACCCATCTCGGCACATCCTACTATCAGCGGTTGGGGAGAAGGCCACCCGTCGAATCGTTGCTGCCCTCCAAGATCAATTTTTCCGGTGGATCACGCGCCTGGTTCTCTGAATCCAGACGACCGCAGGGTGGCCGCGACGGGATGGTTACGGAGGAATCCAAAGCAGCAAAGGCGGAAATCATGCGAAAAATCGATTCTCAGAAGGATCTGAAATATTTTTGCGCGATGAATTACACGGTTAGATTCGAAACCCCATGGATCCGACTTTTAGCGGCGGGTGCGATTTACTAAACCGTCAAACCGCAGCCACCTGATTCCGACAAGCCCGCCCCGCCTCAATGTCGTCGAGATTGCTCAGCGTCGTTTCGGAAATCGCCTGGAGGGCTTCGTGGGTGAAAAAGGCTTGGTGGCTGGTGATGAGGACGTTGGGGAAGGT
>CAYGQD010000011.1:1616-32744 GCA_964351855.1 uncultured Verrucomicrobiales bacterium | reverse complement strand
GGTGAGGCGCATGAGGAGGTCGTCGCCGATGATTTCGCCGGACAGGTCTTCGAAATGCTTTCTCGGTATCGTTGCTGCAAAATTATTCCACCTCAATAAACCAAAACCAGCACCGCTGCTGCCTGTGCTTGTTTCACGGCGTCCGTGAAGTTTGGTATGCCATCGTTTGGGTCTGGTAGCTGTGCGGCAATTTCTGGAACTGATTCTAGGAAGCTCAGGAGGTAAGAGCTTTTCACCGCATAGTTCACGTTCTCTGGCAGGCTGCCCGTGGCCCTCAGCATTGCTTTTGGGCTGAGTTTCGCCACGATAACGCCAACAACGTTTCCCCGTTCGTCCACCAGAGCCCCGCCGGAATTCCCCGGCTGAAGCGGTACGCTGATCTGAAAATCGCGGGGACTGTCTTGGATGCCGGTCAGGCCCGCGATCTCGCCCTTGGCCAGCTTCGGGGAGAATCCTTGGATGCCGATGTTGGGGAAACCGATCGCGATCACAGTCTGGCCAAGGCTTGCCTTCCGACTTGATACCACCGGTAATGGCTCATAGCCATCGCCCTCGATTTTGAGCAACGCCAAGTCGTTGGCGACATCCACGGCGATCTGCGTGGCCTGCTTGAGACCGTTCGGCGTCAGGACACGGATTTCCCTAGCTTTTTCGAGGACGTGGTGGTTGGTGACGATATAGCCATTGGCGGTGATGAGGAACCCTGTGCCGGAACTGGCGGAGGATTCGCGGGCGCTTTCGCGTTGGGCGATTCCGCCGGCTTGGATCGCGGCAGGTGGCTCCGGGCGGACCCGGAAATTGCGAGCGAGACGCTGGCCCTCGGCGCGTTGGTTCGGGGTGAGAAAACCGCTTTCCATGGTGCTGACGTTCTTCCTCGCCTTTTGATCCTGCGCTCCGGCCAACAAGAACCATTTGTAGGCTGCGACGTAGTCTTTCACCACTCCTTCGCCCTCGTAATACATGTACCCTAGATTTACTTGCCCCCGACGTTCCCCTGCTCGGCGGCGCGGCGATACCACTGCACCGCTTCCAAGTCGTCCTTCGCTACGCCTTTACCCCCGTTATACATGACCCCAAGGCTAAATTGCGCAAAGGCGTGTCCCTGCTCGGCGGCCCGGCGATACCATTTCACCGCCTCCACATCGTCCTTCGCTACGGCTTCGCCCTCGTAATACATGGCCCCGAGGTTAAATTGCGCCTCGACGAATCCGCCCTCGGCTGCCCTTCGATACCATTTCACCGCCTCCACATCGTCCTTCGCCACACCGTCGCCGTAGGCATACATGACCCCGAGTTCGAATTGCGCATGGTCTAATCCACCCTCGGCAGCCTTTCGATACCATTTCACCGCTTTGGCGTCGTCCTTCGCCACGCCTTTGCCCTCGGCATACATGAACCCAAGATTAAATTGTGCCCCGGCGTTTCCCTGCTCGGCCGCTTGGCGATACCATCGCACTGCCTCCACTTCGTCCTTCGCCACGCCTTCGCCGTTCGCATATTTGTTCCCTAGGTTAAATTGCGCTGTCAGGTCGCCTTTCTCCGCCTGAGTGCGCAAAGCAGCGAGGGAAGCATTTTCTCCTTGTCCAACCACCGAAATGGCAGCCACAGTCCAAAAGCATCCGAGCCAGAGGATTCCTCTCATCCTAAATGATTAGCGGCCCAGATCTCCCTAGTCAACGCGGGTTTGTCCGTTGATCGCCACTTTTTTTGGCAATCGGATTAGGGTTCCAAGACAACGAAGTTCTGGTGCCTTTAGTGATGGCTACGATTCGTGGCTTTTCGTTCGGCCAAGTCGCGACCGGATTTAGGATGACTAATTGCTTTAGATCTACAATCGGCTTAAGAAAGTCCAATACGAAAGCAGCTGTCTGCTGAAAAAAAACGTTTCTGCGACTTTGCGAAACCTGATAGGGACTGATAAACACGGGTATTTTTGGACCGTGAATGGCCTATCGGGGGTGGAATTCCTTGTTTTTAGTCCCACCGCTCTGGCGATGAGGAGAAGGAGCAGTCTCGGATATTCACGAACCGCTTCCATCTTCAACTTTCACTTTGGGATGCTCGAGATGAGGACGGGATCATAACGGAGAGGCCTTGGTTTCCCGGATGTAGAGTGCATTTTAAGAGGCCGACATTCTCGAGGTGCAGCGGCGGGTGAACCATTTTTGGGAGGACATCGTCGCTGTAGTTTTCGAGAAGCCTAGAGTCAAACCGCCGCAACCTGATTCCGACAAGGCCGACCCGCTTCGATGTCGTCGAGATTGCTGAGCGTCGTTTCGGAAATCGCGCGGAGGGCTTCGTGGGTGAAGAAGGCTTGGTGGCTGGTGATGAGGACGTTGGGGAAGGTGGTGAGGCGCATGAGGAGGTCGTCGCCGATGATTTCGCCGGACAGGTCTTCGAAAAACAGGTCCGCTTCTTCCTCGTAGACGTCGAGCGCGAGCCAACCGATGCGGCGGGATTTGAGCCCTTCGATCATGGCGGAGGAATCGACCAATCCGCCCCGGCTCGTGTTGATCAGCATGACGCCGGGCTTCACCTTTTCGAGTGACTCCGCATTGATCAGGTGATGGGTGTCCGGGGTCAGCGGGCAATGGAGGCTGATGATGTCGGATTGGGCGAAGAGGTCGTCCAACTCGACGTATTCGACTCCCGATTTCCGGCAGGCCTCGTTCGGGTAAGGATCGAAGGCGATGACGCGACAGCCGAAGCCGGCCATGATTCGGCAAAACACCTGGCCGATGAGCCCCGTGCCGACGACGCCGACAGTTTTTCCGTAGAGGTCGAATCCTTCGAACCCGCGCAGCTCAAAGTTGGCGTCGCGGACGCGGTTGTAGGCTTTGTGGATGTGGCGATTGAGCGCCAAAATGAGAGCCACGGCATGTTCCGCCACGGCGTGGGGCGAGTAGGCGGGGACGCGGACGACGGCGATGTCGTGCGCCGCGGCCGCCGCCAGATCCACGTTGTTGAATCCGGCGCAACGCAGGGCGATTGCTCGAATCCCGTGCGCGGCCAGTTCCGCGATGATGTCTCCGTTGACCTCGTCATTGACGAAGACACAAACGGCATCGCGACCTTCCGCCAATCGACAGGAATGAGGACGCAAGCGGGCTTCGTGAAAATAGAGTTCGTGCCGGTGGTCCGCATTGGCGGCTTCCAATTCCCGGCGGTCGTGTGGTTTGGTGCTAAAGACGGCGATTTTCATGGGGAGTGCCCGAATCTGACCGTCGAATCATCCGTTGCGCAACCGAATGAACGGTCTTCATCCATTGATTGATTGCCATCGTCGGTTTTGGGTGGCTCTGTCCGGTTTCCGAGATCGATAAAACGATGAATCGCTGGCCCATTCTTCTTATCCGTTTGCGGTGGATTTTCGCGCTTGTTTGGGCGGGGTTGGTCGTCGGTGCGGTTAGCCTGCTTCCGGATCTGAATTTTCGGTTTAACCTGGGGCAGATGCTGCGGGGAGACGATGATCAGGTCAAAGAGGTCCGGCAGTTCTATAAGACGTTTCCGCCATCGGACGGGCATCTGATGGTCACGGCGTCTTCATCCCGGAAGCTGACGATCGATGATCTTCGGAGTGCCGAGCGCTGGGCCGAGCAGTTTCGCGCGCTTCCCGAGGTGAAAGAGGTCATCTCCCCCCGGCTGTTGCTCAATCTCAAGTTAGATGGTTTTACCCTGGATGAATGGGCTCGGTTGGGAGGGACGGGCCAGGAGCCGCTCGAGTTTGGGGACGGACCGGGAATGACGACCTTTCGCGGGCACTTGGTATCCCGGAATGGAAAGTCCATCGCTCTCTATCTGATCCGTGATCGAGGCAATTTCTACCGCGCTGTCGAATCGGTAAATACCGTTCCCTGGCCTGACGCCGAGGTTCGATTGGTCGGCCCGAATTATCTTCTCAATCAGATGGGAGACCTGCTCCGGGCGAACTTCCGGTGGCTACTGTCGATTGAGTGTCTGGCGATCTTGATCGTAGTGCCGCTGTTCATGCGCTCGCTGCGGCGGGCGTATCTCCCCTTTGCGGTGGCTTTTTCCGCCCTGGTCTTCTACTTGGCGCTGTTTGTCCTGACCGGGCAAAAGTTTGGCGTCATGCATCTTGCCGGGCCGGGATTGATCCTGGTCATCGGGTTGGCGGATGCCATCCACCTGTTGCAGAAGTTTGATGAAGCGCGTGCGATCGGTCGCGACGTGGTCGAGTCACTCCGCATCATGTTTCGGTCAGTCGGTCGGGCCTGCGTCCTCACTACGTTGACGACGGCTTGCGGATTCCTCAGCCTGCTGTTCGCACGACACGAGGAGATCTATGACTTCGGGCTATGGTGCACCATCGGCGTTCTGACCGCCTTCGCGACGGTGATGCTCTTTCTGCCGGTGGCCCTGGTTTTCTTCCCGGGGAAAGGAACGCGAGTCCGGCACTCCCTACCCTTGATCCAACCGAGAGTTCTCCAACGCCTTGCGGTTCCGGTGACGGTCGGTCTCGTCATTCTGGTGGCGGGCATCCATCGGACGCGCCTTGATTCATCGCTGGAGCAGGAGCTGCCGGAAAGTTCTCCGGTGGTGCAGAATGCCCGCTGGTTCGCGGAGCACTTTCGGGGGCTCGACCGCGTCGAAGTCGATCTGCGGGCGGATCTCCGCGACCCTGAAGTCGTCGCGGTGGTCGAACGGATGCAGAATGACCTGCGGGAGTTTCCCGGAATCTCCGGATCGCGCTCTTACATCGATGCCATGCGCATGACGCTCGCTCCCGAGGTGATCGATACCGACGACGGGCCGATGCTGGGGGCGGCGGCACTGAGTTCCGGTGGCGCGTTTCCGAATCATCTCCTGACCCGCGATTTCGACCGAGCCTGCATCGTTTTCTACCGGACGCGCGACTTTGGCACGGACCGATACGAGGTCTTCCGGGATCGCGTTCGAGACTATGCCAAGGAACTGCCGGACGGCGGCACCATGAAGCTGAACGGGAGCATTCCCATGTTTTACGAGAGCACGACGATGATCTCAAAGACGATGATCCTCAGCCTCGTCTGCTCGTTTTCGATGATCACGCTTATCCTCATGATCGTGCTTCGATCCGTCAAGCTGGGGCTGATCTGCCTGGTTCCGAACGCCATTCCGCTGCTCGTCGTCGCCGGGGTGAGTGGTTGGATGGGCGAATCCCTCCATCTCGGCATCCTCATCGTCTTTTCCGTGGGGCTCGGTCTTGCCGTCGATGACACGATCCACCTCATGGTCCGTTACCAGCAGCTCCAACGGGAAAAACCTGCCACCGGGCGGAGGGAATTGATGGATGAGGCGATCGTCACAACCGGATTCGCCATTGTCCTGACTTCGGTGGTGCTGTTGATTTCCGCAGTCTGTTTTCTGTTCGCCAGCTTTGCGACCATGCGAGGGGTTGGGGTGACCCTTGGTATCGTCGCCATCACCGCCCTGCTTGCTGATCTCATCGTCCTTCCCTGGTTGATGGAAAAGTTTTACCGCCGCCCCACGGCCTCGCTCCCTTCTCCGTCATGAAATTTCTCGCCTGCCTCGCTGTTCTTCTTCTTGCTCTCCGACTTCCTCTTTCGGGGGAAGTTCCAGAGGTCACCTTTTCCCGCGACATCGCGCCACTGCTTCAGGAAAGCTGTGTCGAATGCCATCGCGAGGGTGGGGGTGGTCCGTTCTCGCTTCTGAGCTATCGCGATGCATCGCGCAAGGCCCGCACCATCCTCCGCGTGGTTGAAGATTCCTACATGCCGCCATGGCACGCCATCGGTGGAGACATCGCCCTGGAAGGGGATCGACGCCTCGCTCCCGATCAAATCGCGACCTTCCGTGCCTGGGTCGAGGCGGGCCAACCGGAGGGCGATCCGGCTGATTTGCCACCTCCTCCCCGGTTCGCGAAAGGATGGTTCCTTGGCGAGCCGGATCTCGTCATCCGGATGGAGAAAGCCTACGAGCTTCCCGCCGAGGGACCTGACATTTATCGTAACTTCGTCGTCCCCACCGGGCTCAAGGAGAAGAAATACCTGCGGGCCGTCGAGTTCCGGCCCGGCACGCCCGGCGTCGTCCACCATGCCCTTCTGTTTGTAGACGATTCGGGGAATGCGCGGAAGGCCGATGCCAAGGATGAGCTACCCGGCTTCGGCGAGATGCCGATTGATGCTGCCGGGGGGCGACAGATCGGTGGGTGGGTTCCCGGGGCCATGCCGCGCCCCCTTCCGCCGGGGCTTGCTCATACCCTGCCGGCTGGCTCTGACATCGTCATCCAAACGCATTTTCACCTCAGTGGAAAGCCCGAGACCGAGCAATCCACGATCGGGCTCTATTTTACGGATCAGCCCCCAGAGAGGGAGTTCACCGCGATCCAGATTCCTCCGCTTTTCGGCGCCTTTTCCGGGGTAGATCTCTTGCCGGGCGACGATCATGTCTCCATTCACGATTCCTTTGAACTACCGGTCCCGGTCCATGCGTTCGGGGCCCACGCACACGCTCACTATCGGGGGAAGTCGCTGCGCATGATCGCCAAGCTTCCGAGCGGCGAGTCGGTCAACCTGTTGAACATCCCGGATTGGGATATGGATTGGCAGGAAGACTACCGATTTGTCGAGCAAGTGTTTCTGCCGGCCGGAACGCGACTGGAGGTGGACGTGGTCTGGGACAATTCGGCGGAATCGACCGATAATCCCGTGGTGCCGCCGGTGCGGGTCCGTTGGGGATTCGAATCCTATGACGAAATGGGAAGTATCGATCTCTTTGTCATTCCCGCAGGCGATCGCGAACAAAACGCGGCGCGGTTGAAAACGCTGCGGAGCGCCTATCGCGAACATCTCATCTGGTGCGCTGGAGAACACGTGCTGCGACCGGAAAAGCTGACCGTGTTCGGCGAGCTTCGAGAAAAGGCGATTGCTCGATTCGACGAAAACGGGGATGGATTTCTCGGCTTCGAGGAACGCCGTTCCGCCCGGGCGACCTTGCAGAATCCTCTTCCTTGAAACTCGGCCACAACTGATGAGGACCCTGCCATGAGCGAGCTTTTTGATGATTTCCCAGAAGAATCGGCCTCGAATGAGGCTGCCGTTTCCAGCCATGCCCCGCTGGCTGCCCGGATGCGTCCTCGGAATCTGGACGAGTATGTGGGGCAGCAACACATCTTGGGTCCCGGTAAGCTGCTGCGCCGCGCGGTTGAGGCGGATCGTTTTACCTCGCTCATCTTTTACGGGCCGCCCGGGGTCGGCAAAACCAGCTTGGCCCAGCTCATTGCGAATCAGACGGAAACGCGCTTCGTCAATCTCAGTGGGGTGGAGAGCAACGTGAAGGAGATTCGCGAATCCGTGGAACTGGCGGCGAACTTTCTCCGCAGCAAAAAGCAGGCGACGACCCTCTTCGTCGATGAGATCCATCGCTTCAACAAGAGCCAGCAAGACGTCCTCCTTCCCCACATCGAGCGCGGAACGGTCCGATTCATCGGCGCGACGACCCACAATCCGTTTTTCTACATCAACAGCCCGTTGGTGTCTCGCTCCCAGGTGTTTCAGCTCGAATCGCTCTCGACCGAGGATTTGGAAGGGCTCCTCCAAGGGGCGATCAGTGACCCGAAACGCGGATTCGGGAAGAAGCGGATCGTGATGCACCCGGAAGCGTCGCGCCATCTCGCCGAAGCCAGCGACGGCGATGCCCGGAAGCTCCTCACCTCCTTCGAGCTCGGCGTCCTCACCACCCCTCCGAACGCAGACGGCGTGATCGATTTCACCCTCGAAGTCGCCGAAGAATCCATCCAGCAAAAGACCGTCGTTTACGATGGCGACGGCGATGGCCACTACGACACCATCAGCGCCTTCATCAAATCGATGCGCGGTTCCGATCCCGACGCCGCCCTCTACTGGCTCGCAAAAATGCTCTACGCCGGGGAAGACATCCGCTTCATCGCGCGCCGCATCGTCATCGCAGCGAGCGAAGACGTCGGTCTGGCCGATTCCAACGCGCTCCGCGTCGCGGTCGCGGCTCAGCAGGCGGTCGAGTTCATCGGGATGCCAGAAGCGAGAATCCCGCTCGCCCACGCCACGGTTTACCTAGCCACCGCCCCGAAAAGCAATCGTGCCTACGCCGGCATCAATGCGGCGCTCGATGACGTCAAAAACGGCAGAACCCTCGCTGTCCCCGAGCATCTCCGCACGAAAACCCGCAAAAAACTCGCCGAAGCCAGCGGAGCGAAAGACGCCGATCTCCAGTATCTCTATGCCCACGATCACGAAGGCGGCTACGTCCCTCAAGCGTATCTCCCGGAGGGCCGTCGCTATTATGAGCCGACGGGAAACGGGCTCGAAAGTCGGATTAAGGAGCGGCTGGACTACTGGCGGAAGCAGTTCGACCAGAAGTGAGTAATCGACTCAGCCAAGGTGCAAGTATCGAGGCTTCGCGGGGTGTTGTTCTCCGAAGTCAACCGTGAGGAATTCCCTGAGGGACCCGGAAACCACAACTCCTCCGAGGTAAGTGACCAGTCGGCGTTGGCACTGGAAAAGGAATCCTTATTGAAAAGGCTTGCCGATATCGACGTTCTGGAAAACGAGTCTCGCTCGAAACCAGAAGAGGACGCTTAGTTAATCCCCTTTTTACTCAACTTCGTCCCCTTGGTCCGCCCTTGGCGCACCTTGAACTTGGGGTTCGTCTTGCAGATGACGTAGATGGTTCCACGACGCTTGACGATCTGGCAATCTGTGTGCCGATTTTTCGCCGATCCGACTGAGGAAACTACTTTCATGATGTGAGACAGGTTGGTGCGTGAAAATCCCGATTTCCGGGGAGCGGCAATATGAGGGGAGCTTCCGGGTTGTAAAGGGTTTTTTGCAGCAAAGCTTGACGCGGTGGCTGGTCCGGCAAATCCGTGTTCCCAATCCTACCATGATTCTCTCAGACAGCGCCATTCTCAAAGCTATTGAAGCCGGAACCATCGTCATCGAGCCCTATGACCGAGAGTGTCTGGGGAGCAATAGCTACGATGTTCATCTCGGGAAAAGTCTGGCGACCTATAAAAATCGGGTTCTCGACGCCCGGGAGCACAATGAAATCCACCATTTTGAGATCCCGAAGGAGGGGTTTGTCCTGGAGCCCGGGATCAATTATCTGGGGATCACCCAGGAATATACGGAGACGCTAACCACGGTGCCGTTTCTGGAAGGAAAATCGAGCGTCGGGCGCCTTGGGATTGATATTCACGCAACGGCGGGGAAGGGCGATGTCGGCTTCAAGAATCATTGGACCCTGGAGATTTCCGTGAAGCAGCCGGTTCGCGTTTATGAAGGCATGCCGGTGGGCCAGTTGATTTACTTCGAGGTTCAGGGGGAAATTCTCCGTCCCTACGACACCAAAGCTTCTGCGAAATACAATCAGCGCTCCAATCTGCCGCAGGAGTCGATGATGTGGAAGAACAAGTTCTAGCGCGCCTCTAGCGGGGGAGGGGACGCTCCAGGAGGATCGAATCCCGTGCCTCGCGAAGCCTGACCATGTGGGCCTGGAGTTCTTCTCGTTGCTCAGCGGCGGCGAGGCGGCGCTTTTCTTCTTCTGCGGCACGAAGATTGACGAAGGGATTGTTGGTCCCATATTTGCGCCAGGGGCCTGCGGGGACTTCATCCAGTTCGACAAAGCGCCAGTCCGCCAGGCCGCCACTCCGTAGCCCGAGAAAATCGCGAACTGCGGGAGAAACGTCTAACCCGGCGCCTTTGTTCCCCTTGGTGCGAGGCCTGGCATCGCCAAAAACGTAGTCAAAGTCTGTCGTTTCGAAAGGGCCGACGTCTTCCCACTGGGCGTAACAGATGCGGGAGCCGTAGCGGATCGCAATCCATTGGCCTTTGAGGATCGTGCGGCCATCGTGCTTGTAGCGCTCTCTGTACCAGGGAATCAGCTTTTGATCGGCCCGTGGGTTGTTCCAGGAGGCGATGTCATTGTAGGGAAGGGCGATGTAGAAAGTGTTTTGCCCGGGAATGAACCCTTTGGGCCGGAAGTCCCAGGCGCGACTGGCCGGATTGGGATCATCGTAGCCGCCAAAGCTTTCCTGCCATTTCGTGTCCCAGGAACTCTTGTTGTTCGGCGTCGGATTGTTCTGGGTCGGCTTTTCCCCACACCAGAAAATGGTCGTGACGATGTTCTCCTTCCATTTGAACTTTGTGTAAGGATCGCGAGGCCGGGTCGGAGCATAGATGCGAGGCAGTCCCGGGGCACTGTCAGTATCCTTGAGATCGTAGCCCGGGAGGTAGCGTTCTCCGGCGCGATACTTTTCTTCGAGCTGTCGAATGAGGACGCGGACGGACGGATCCAGGTGCGCATACGCGTCTCCAGCGGCTGGCTGAGCCGCGAGCAGAAAGAGCAGGCAGGCGAAAAGCCAGCCAGCAAAAGCTGGAGCTGAAGACGGGGAGGGCTTCATAGAGAACAGCGAGATTGTAGAAATTTCGTTAGAAACTTCAAGCGAAAGCGGTGCCGATCAGGCCAAATGTGTCGAAGAAGGTGGAAATGTGAGGGTGTCTTGGGAAGGGCCAACCGGAGCTGGATGAAGTTTTAGGAATCCGAGAAAGTCCGAATTCGCAAAATTCAGCATATTCTTAATTTTGACTTTTAAATATTTTAAGCAAAATTGAGGTAATGCGTCCACTCTTCTTCCTTTTTTTTGCGATCCTGGTCTCCAGCGGGCTTTTTTTTCCGCAGGTTGCGAGTTCCGCTCCGGTTGAAATCACGATTACGGGGGAGCGAGGATTTCCGCTGTCGTTGGAGCCTTTTTTGGGGGCCGATGGAGCGGTAGCGGCAAATTCGGTCAAACAATGCCTCACGGATGCGGGCTTTTTTCGATTCGTCGAACCGACCGCTGGTGCCTACGCGGTTCGCGCCAATGTGGAGAACGATCGCCTCGAAGGGCAAGTCTCCGATCCCGCAGGCAAGGTGCTTTTTCGGCGCGCTTACGGCGGAACGAATCTTGTCAGGCTTTCCCAACAGTTCGCGGATGATGTGGTGGAGGCGATTTCAGGAATGCCGGGAATCGCCAGCAGTCGGATCGCCTTCGTCAGCAATCAAACCGGGAAGAAGGAGCTGTATCTCTGTGATTACGATGGCGGCAATGTGCGGCCGTTGACTCGCGACAACTCCATCAGCGTGAGTCCGGCCTTTAGCCCGGATGGTCGAAAGCTGGCCTACACCGGCTACCTAAACGGGTATGCGGACGTGTATTTGATCGATCTGCCGAGCGGGAGTCGCCAGCGCATCATTGGTGAACCCGGGACCAACTCCGGTGCCGCCGTCTCGCCTGACGGCAAAAAACTCGCTCTGACGATGAGCTCTCCCGGGAATCCGGAAATTTTCGTGGCTGGGCTGGATGGCAAGCGCGCGAGTCGACTGACCCATTCCAAAGCGGTGGAGTCTTCGCCCGCCTGGTCGCCAGACGGGAGGAAACTCGTTTACGTGAGCGATGCGACCGGAAAGCCGCAGCTTTACACGATGAATGCGCAGGGTGGTCGGCCCGAGCGCCTCAAGCTGGACTTTGGGTATTGTGTCGATCCCGACTGGTCGCCGGACGGGCATCGTCTCGTCTTCAATGTGCGCGAAGGCGGCAAGAACCACGTCGCGATCCACGATTTTCGCAATCAAACCACCCGGACCATCACCTCAGGCGGCAATGCCGAGACGCCGATCTGGGGAGCCAATTCCCGCCATCTTATCTACGTCCAGGACAATGCGATTTACCTCCACGATGTGGAAACCGGCTCCCGTCGCCAGGTCTTGAGCGGCTTTGGCACCGTTTCCGAGCTCGCTTGGACCCGATAACCGTTTTTGAAACCACTGAAATCTAACCTCTTGATGAACTCTCCTTATCCTCTTGTTTCGCGGCTGATCCTCGCCGCACTGATTCTTTCGATGCTGGGATGCGCGAATCGACAACGCCGCGATTCCGGCATCGAAGGCGAAGTTGGGAACGTCGGGCCGTATGCCGGCGAATACGAACCGTACGCGAGTCCCAATGGAAGCGGCTATTCCGAAGACATCCCGCTGACCGGTCGACCCGCCGGTGGCGTCGATTTCTATGGCGAAGCGGTAAAGCGGAACCTCTTCGCGCCGATTCCCTTCGGATTCGACGAATACACGATTCCCGGCTCGGCCCAGAGCACCATCCAGTCGGTCGCGGATTTCATGCGAACGAATCCCGATAACCTCATCATGGCGGGGCACACGGACGCGTCTGGAACTGCGGAATACAATCGTAACCTGGGTGAACTCCGTGCCATCGCCGTCCGCACCGCCCTCGTCCAGAGTGGCGTGGCCGCTGACCGGATTCACACGGTGAGCTTTGGGGAAGATTATCCCGCCCAGCTCGGCGAAGACGAGGCCGCGAATATCGCCAATCGCCGCGCGGAATTCGGATTCTACCGCTGAGTGTGGCTGCGGATTCGAGCCAGACGCTGCGTGACCTGAGATGGGCGATTGCGAGCCCTTCGCTCCTGAAACCGGGGAGCGAGGAGGTTGCGACCGCCCTCTGGGAGGAGGAAAGGCTGGATCCGGAGCATTTCGCCGCCCATTTCGCGGAGCCGCCGAGTCATCGGGTGGGCTACTACTTTGAGAGCTTGATCGGGTATTGGCTGGAGCATATCCGCAAAGTGGAAATGCTCGCCAATGGCCTGCAAATTCAGGACGAGGAGCGGACGCTGGGAGAATTGGACTTCGTGTTCAGAGATGAGGGCGGTTCCGTCATCCACTGGGAAACGGCGGTGAAGTTTTACCTCTATTCCCCGGGAGAAGCGGCTCTGGGCAGTCATTTCATCGGTCCGAACGCGGGAGACACCTTTGAGCGCAAGACGCGGCGCATTTTCGAGCATCAACTACCGCTCAGCCAGCAGCATAACGACTCCGAGATCACGATTCGCCAAGCGTTTGTCAAGGGGCGGATCTTTTACCCGCCAGATCGTTCCCGATCGCCCGAGCTTCCGCCACGTCTCAGCGAGGACCATCTTCGGGGAACTTGGATTCGCGCGGCGGATGTGGCCTGGCTGGCATCCGGAGAAGCAGATTTCGCCCGAATTCTGATGAAGCCCTACTGGTTGGCCCGCGAGAGACGGGGGGGCGAATTGGCAGATGTCGGCACCGTTGCGGAGGTGCAAGAGACGCTGAATGAGCACTTCTCGACCCGTTCCGAGCCGGTCTTGCTCTGCCTCCTGCGGCAGGAAGAGGATGAATTCCTGGAAACGGAGCGCGTTTTCGTGGTCGGAGACGCCTGGCCGCAAACCTCGAAATTGTGACTTGCCATTGAAGCCTTCGCATCTAGCTTCCGTCCTTTTTTGTTGCGAGTAGACGCAGTCTCTCAAGTATGAATTTGGCCGAATTACTCACGGTCGACCAGATCGTTCCCGAAATGAAAGAGACGGAACATTTGGCGGCAATTGGGGAGTTGGTGGATCATCTCGAGGACAACCATTTGTTGGACGGTTCCAGTAAATCGGAGGTCCTCGAGCTGCTTTACCAGCGCGAACAACAGACCAGCACCGGAATCGGTTCTGGGGTTGCGATTCCGCATACCTTTGTCGAGGGGCTGGATGATGTCGTCGCCATTTTTGGCCGGTCCAAGATTGGGATCGAATTCTGTGCCTTAGACAACGCTCCGGTCTTCTTCGTGGTGCTCTTTGTGGTTCCTCAGGCCAAATACCACGCCCATTTGCGGACCTTGGCTGCCATCGCGAAGATGTTCAACAGCAAGGAGATTCGCACCCAGCTCGGCGAGGCAGAGAATGAGGAGCAAATCCTGGAAATCCTCGCCAAAAAGTCCGAGGGTCGTTGCTAGGATCCTGCCACGAGCAAGTTTCCTGAGCGCGACTTCCCAAAACCCACGCATTGTTTCTTTTACTATGGCCCTGACGATCCCCTCGATCCTGCGCGACCGCATCGCTACCGCGCTTTCCCAGACGTCCAAAGCCGCCGAGATCCCCGAAGATTTCAGCGTCGAAGTCACGTCCACCGCCGATCCCAAATTCGGTGATTATCAATGCAATTCCGCGATGGTCTTGGCCAAGAGGCTGCGGTCAAATCCCCGCGAATTCGCCGCTGAGGTGATTGAAAAGCTGGATTTGGGCGATCTCACGGAGACTCCGGAAATCGCGGGGCCCGGCTTCCTGAATTTTCGCCTTAAACCGGAAGTCATCGCCCGGCGCCTCGTGGAGCTGGCGCAAGACGAGCGGCTCGGCGTTCCCGAGTTGACCGACCCGCAGACGTTCGTGATCGACTTCTGCGGGCCGAATGTCGCGAATCAGATGGTCGTGGGGCACATCCGTTCGACCATCATTGGCGATTGCCTAGCCCGGGTTGCTCGATTCCTCGGCCACAATGTCATCACGGACAATCATATTGGCGATTGGGGAACTCAGTTCGGGATGATCATCTACGGCTGGAAAAATTTGCTCGATCAGGAAGCGCTGAAGCTCGATCCAATCACCGAGCTGCTTCGAGTCTACAAGGCCGTGAACGTTGAAACGAAGGACGATCCTACGGTTCTCGATCAATGCCGCGAAGAACTGGTCAACCTCCAACAGGGCGACGCCGAGAACCTCGAAATCTGGAAACAGTGTGTGGACCTCTCTCTCGAAGGCTTGGGGAAGATCTACAATCAGCTGGACGTTTCGTTCGATCTTTACCTTGGCGAAAGCTATTACAACGACGCCCTTCAACCTTTGGTGGAGGAACTGCTGGAAAGTGGGATCGCCAAGGAAAGCGATGGAGCGATTTGTGTGTTTTCGGATGGATGCGACCCTCCGGAGAACGATCCGCTCAAGATCCAGAAAGACGGTGAGTGGCGAGATATTCCCTGCCTCATTCGCAAAAGTGATGGCGGCTTCAACTATGCGACGACTGACCTTGCAACGATCGATCATCGTCTGAACGAGTGGAACGCTGATCAGATCTGGTATGTCGTCGGCGCACCGCAGCAACTTCACTTTCGCCAGGTGTTTGAAGTCGCTCGGATGCGTGGGCAGAAAGCCACCTTCGTGCATGTCGCGTTCGGCAGCATTTTGGGGAAAGATCGGAAGATGTTTAAAACGCGTTCCGGCGAGAATATCGGGCTCCAGGAAGTGCTTACGGAAGCTATTGAGCGTTCCGCCACGTTTCTCGATGCTCGGGAAGCTGAAGATGAAAAGTTCGAGCTTCCTCCTGAGGAAAAGCCGAACGTCGCCCGCGTTGTCGGCCTCGGCAGCGTGAAATATGCAGAGCTTTCCCAAGCCCGGATGACGGATTATATTTTTGACTGGGATAAAATGTTATCGCTCAAGGGGAATACGGCTCCGTATCTTCTCTATAGCTATGTAAGAACGCGCGGGATTTTCCGGAAACTGGACGGCGAATTCGAAATTCCGTCCGAGGCTGAGATCACCGAACCGGCAGAGCGCACTCTCGCGATGCTGTTGCTCCGCTTTGGTGAGATCGTCCCGGATGTCCTCAATGATCACAAGCCCAACGTTCTGGCCAACTACCTCTTTGAACTCGCCAAAGCCTATCATAGCTTCTTTCAGGCCTGCCACGTCCTCAAGTCAGAAGGGCTGGTGAGGCAATCGCGCCTTCTTCTCTGCGAAGCCACTTCGCAAGTGCTGAAGCAAGGGCTGGATCTACTCGGAATCGAGACGACCGAGCGGATGTAGATCGCGGCGGTCGTTCAGCCGTTTGTAAGGTTGCTCTGCGGCCAACGTCTTACATTGCCTTATGACAGCAGACCCAACCCAGAAATCAGAAGTCGCCAATGCTTTGCGCCAAGTCGTCGCCGATACCTACGCGTTGATGGGGCAAACTCACCTTTGCCATTGGAACGTCCGTGGACCCGGTTTTTTCGCCCTTCACCAAGCATTCGAAGTGCAATACACCGAGCTGTTCACTGCGGTAGATGAGATCGCCGAACGCGTTCGAGCCCTGGGCATGTTAGCCCCGGGAGGCTTGTCGAATCTGGCCACGATGGCGGGGATGACTGAACTGGAGGAGGATGCAAGCGCGGAGAAAATGGTGCAGCACCTCGCCGATGCGAATCGGAAATTGGTCGAAGATCTCGGCAAGGCGCGTGAAGTCGCCGCTGCCGCAGGTGACAACGAGAGTGAAGATCTCATGATCGCACGGACGCAGGTTCACGAGAAGACGATCTGGATGCTCGATAGCTTCCTCGGCTGACCTTATTCGGCCTTTGAGAGACTGGAGAGGGCAACCTTTCCTGTCATCTTCCAGATTCGAATCCCCAGGGCGATTGCGACCAACGTCAATCCGATCGTGATGCCCCACCACATTCCGGCTGCGCCCATTCCCAGGCCGAACGCGAGCCACGCGCCGATCGGGAGAGAAATGACCCAGTAGGCGACGAAGGCGATGACGGCGGGCAAGCGAACGTCGTTGAGTCCTCGCAACGCCCCGGCGGAAATGATCTGGAGGGCGTCGCTGACTTGGAAGGCGGCGGCGATGAGAAGAAGTCCGGCGGCGATGTTTAGGGCCTCCGGTTCAGTGATAAACCATCCGGCGATACTTCGGTTGAAGAAGAGGAAAAACTGCGCGCTGAGAAAGGTGAACGCTAAGGCGATCAGCCAACTGCTGACGACGATGGGGCGCATGCGGTGCGGTTCGTTCGCGCCATAGGCTTCGCCAATCCGGACCGTCAGAGCCATCGAAAATCCCAGGGGAATCATGAAGATGGTCGCGGCGCAGGTGATGGCGACTTGGTGAGAGGCGAGGGCCTCGGCTCCCAGACTTCCGATGATGATCGTCGCGATCACGAAGGCGCTCATCTCGGCCAGGAGCTGCAAGCTCGTGGGGAGTCCGATCGCGATAAGATGCCGAACCGAGGGCCAGTGAGGTTTACGGAACCATCTCTGTGGGATCCAGCCTTTGAACGCGGGAAGCTTGAGGCAGAGGACAATGAGTCCTCCTAAAGTCGCGGTTCTGGCGAGCAAAGTGGCTAAACCGGCTCCTTCCAAACCGAGCTGTGGCGCTCCCCAGTTTCCTTCAATGAAAATCCAGTTGAGGCCCACGTTGAGAAGAACGCCTCCTGACATGATCCAGTAGGCGGGCCATGGATGGTTCATCGCATCCGAGTGACTTTTGATGGCCATCGCGGCGATGGCTGGAATCATCGAGAACGCCACGAGGTAGAAGTAGGTGGGCATCGCCTCGATCACGGCTGGTTCCTGTCGGAAATAGGGAAAGAAGGGGAGGACGATCCAGGCCGCGAGCACGGTCAACAGGCCGACGGCCAGGCTCAGGAAGAGACCATGACGTAATGCCGCGCGGGCAGCGGCGGGATCTTGGGCCCCGCGTGCTTGGGAGACACGCACTGAAACGGCCATGGTCATGCCGATTCCGAAGATGAGGGGAAGGTGAAGAAAGTTATTGGCGAACGTCGCGGCGGCTAATGGGATGACGCCGACTCGCCCGATCATGACGGTATCCGCCAGCGAGATCAGCATCTGATTGAGCTGACCGGCAATGAGCGGCAAGGCAAGCACGGAGGTGAGGCGCGCTTCGCGAGCAAGAGGTGAAGATAGGGTCATCGGAAAATGAGAAACGTGGGGTTCATTGGGAGCGCCTCCCCATCGCGATGCCTAACCACAAAAAAAAGCCCGCGCTAGGGAAAGGCGGGCTTGGAAAAGAATCGTTGGATGTGGTTTGATTCAGAAACGCCCGCTGCCAGTGACGGAAATCACCTCAGCCATTTGAGCGGAGGTGATGATGAAGCGGGAATTCATGGGTGGGATGCTAGCCGACAACGAATCGATCGTCAACCAGTCGCTGCTATTCCGCGGACGCACCGAGGAAGATTTCGCTCACGCGCCCATTGGCAAATCGAAACACGAGACCGCCGTAAATTGATCCCGCGATGAACTGCTCACCGGCGACGCTTTGGGGATCTCGATCGAGTCCGTAGGCGTTTTCGACCTCTGCTTCCGTCGCGCCAATCCCAATGCCCTGAGCCGTTTTGAAAGTCGAAGGTGCGGTAACCGTAATCGCATAGACCTGCTTCTCTCCGCCTTCTTCATAGGTTCCCATTTCAAGGCTGACACCCATTCCGGCGAAGTTCCAATCTTCAATATAGGAGCCAGTGGCTTCTTCGAGCACCTCTTTCCCTCGTTGAGGTTGAACCGGCAGCGCGTTCGAGACCGCTACTTCACTTAACCCAATCCGAAGATTTCCGATCGTTTCTCGCTCCATCAGATCGAGGAAGAAATAGACCATCTCGCCCAGGGTTGTTTCCAGTTTGGCAAAGTCCGGGTGTGTAGAGAGGAAGACTGAATCTCCAATCACGTTGATTGGATCATCGGGATTCCAGTAGTTGGAATCGTAGTTCAGCGTTCCCATGAATAAGCGACCTGAATGATCAGACTCCAGCTTCCCCCCGTTCCATGAGGAAATGCGACCGCCATAATCCCACTCGAATCCGTACGCTTCGAAGGGGCCGCCGTTGGCTTCGTGCAGATCGCGCATGGTTGATCCGATCGTCAAGCCGGCTGAAGAACCCCATGGAGTTCCGGGGCGCGAAATCCGCACCATCGAAGGATTCCTCAGGTTTTCCTGATCATACCAGAACACGGTCATTTCTTTGCGCGAACCAGGAAAGAGAATCGTCGCAATCTGCATCTCTCCTTCGCCAATTCCCACTTCTTCGGTCACGACATTGGCCGCCCCAAACTCGGCAATCAAGCTCTGAGCCGATGAGCGAGTGGAAACCGGTCCCACCCGTTCTCCGAGCACCACTTCGTCATGGGCAAGGAGCCCGGTGAGGAGGAAACCGTGGAGGAAAAGAAGGAAGCGAAGTTGCATGTCAGGAACCCTTCGAAGGGTTTCTGGTTGTCGTCAACCACTCGCGTCGTCTTCGGGGGAACGTTGGCTAACACGCCCCCCAGTGGCTGTACGAAACGTTGGCGAAGTGAAGCTGAAACTGTATTGTCAGATCATTCGGGTTTCACTCCGGTGGGGAACGTTCTCCTTGATTTCGACGGGGTAGGCCCTGTAGTCTAATGCGTCGAAGGAGCAATTCAGCATCTCTGGATTCGGGCGGAACAGGGCCATGCTTGTGACTGCCCACCCAAATGTTAGGTTCTTCTTCTAAGAATTTTCAGCCTCTTGCCATGAACGCATACCCAACTCGAATTTGCCGATTGTTCGCCACTCATTTCTCTGTTTTGTTGACGCTCGGCCTCACTTTTGTTTCAGGGCAAGAATCCAAACCCACCACCCTTGCCGCAGCCAAAGAACAGCATCTTAGTGCCCTTCATCAAGCCGCCAAACCGATTGTTGATTTGCAGACGCAATACGCGAACAACTTGGCGAACGTGCAAAAACAAGCCGAGAGTTCCGGTGACCTGGATGCCGTCGTAGCCATCAAAAGCGAATTTGAGCTTTTCCGCTCGGGAAAATCCGCAGATGCCTCCAATTCGGCCCAACTTCGGCGGCTTCAACCGGTTTATCGTTCGGCCATGACTCAGCGCCGCGCTGAGTTTCGCGGCAACGTAAAACCGGTCCTTGCAGCCTATTACCAAAGTTTGGAAAATGTCGAGAAAGCCCAAACCGCTGTGGGGAATGTGGATGAAGCCCTACAGGCACGCCAGGAAAAGGAGCGAATCAAGGAGCTGGCAGCGACAAAAATGGCCCGGATTGCCATTGAGTTAGGGATCCTTGAAGAAGGGTATGACCCGATTCAAAAGAAGGTCGAGATCACTTTGATTCCAGAGCAGGCGAATACTGATTTGGAGATTGAGCAACTCAAATCGGACACCTTGGTGGCCACCAACCGCAGCTACAACGTGAGCGGAGTCCCGGCCAAGTTTGAAGGTTGGAACTTCGTCAAGATGGAGATCAGGGGAAACCTCGATTACCAATACATATTACGCGACAAGGGTGAGGTGTATGTCATGATCAATTTGGATCACTCCGATGGGGCCGAACTTGTCGAGGATGGCTGGGCATCGACCAATGAGATGATTCAAACGACAGGCGGTATTTTAGAAGTCTTTTCTAAAGTTCATCTTGCCGGCGAGTACTTCATGGATAGCCAAGGCCCTTGGCCCTACATTATTCTCAACGAAGGTCCTACAACTTTTCGCAAAAAGTGAGTCAGTGCCAGGTCAACTGATCGGTTGAAGTGGCAAAGTTGGTTGCGTGGATTTCAGGGATGAGGTGGAATTTGCTCACCACAAGCAGGATTCCCTTTGCCCTATCGGTTGCGACCGAACAAGGCTTTCAGGCCCACCTTCGGCTCCGTTGGCTCAGCCGTTTCGTGGGTGATCGGCGGAATCGCTCCCGAGGTAGGAATGAGAATTGGGGTCTGGGGGGAAGTGGCGAACTCCAAGGCCTTTTCTTCCAATGAGGTGCGCTCCAACGTATCGGCGTTGGCTAGAGCGAGATCATGATCGTTGTTCACAATATGTGGTTGGATAAAGATCAATAGTTCTTGTCGACTCGTGGCCCGCTCCGTTGATCCCGTCAGGTGTTTGACCAGGGGAATCCGTGTCAGGAAGGGCAGCCCCGTTTGTCCGCTGGAATGATCTTCGGAAATCAGACCGCCGAGTAGCACGGTGGATTTATTGGGGACGATGACCGTGGTCCGCATCTCCTGGGTCCCGATGGTAGGGATCTCATTGCCGCTGACGATCGTGCTTCCGATGATATCATCGTTCACCTGAGAAATTTTCAGGGTCACTTCGTTGTCAGAGTTAATCAGAGGAATGACTTCCAATCTCAGGACCACGTCTTGAAACTGAATGCTGGAAGCCACGGCGGTATTGTCGGTTCCGGTATTGAGACTGGAAAGGGTGTTCACGGGTACGGCGATCCGTTGGCCCGTTTGAATCACGGCCTTTTCGTTGTTCAACGTGAATACGGAGGGTCTGGAAAGAACCGTAAAGCGCGAATTCTGTTCCAGGGCGTCCAGGACCAGGGAAATGTGGTCGCCAATCTGCCCGTAAACAGTGAGGCCCGTCGGGAAGATTCCGGCAAAGTCGGAAACGGTTTGCAGCGTCTGGGGGTCCAGAATCGGGCTCCCGGCGTTGCGGGTGCGGAATGATCCTGAACTGAAAACTTCATCTCCCCCGATGTTGAACCCGTCGATGGTTTGAAGGACGTCGAGGCCGAAATTGAAGTTGTCCCCAATCGTTAGTTGGCCAATCACCGTGGAGAGGAAGATCTGACGAGGCTTTTTATCCAGATGATCGAGTAAGCGGGTCATCAGCGTCAGATGCTCCGGGGGGCCGGATACGAATAGCTCGTTCGCAGCGGGATCTCCGATGAGGAGCGTATGACCGACCACCAGGGAGCGAGGTCCACCGATATCGCTTGGCTCGCCGAGGGATTCCCGGTTCCCATCAGAGAGGCGATTGCTATTGATCGTTGAAAACGGGGAAGACGAGCTGCTGCGGGAATCGAGTTGGCGATTCAGATCACTGAAGTCCGCATTTGCATCCGGATCCAGGCCGCGACTCAGGGCATCTTGCGCCACCGGGAGAAATTCCAGAACGGGAAGAAACCGGAGTTGATAGGTCAGATAATTGGCGGAATCTGCCGGGGCATCAAACTCCTTGATGAGGTGCTCCACAAAGAGCATTTGGGTGGGATGTGCTTGAGCGAGAATGCGATTCGTTCTCTGGATGGCAACCACCTTGGGGGCCAGTTTCCGCCGACCAACGGTATCTTCGGTCTCGCTGCCCGCAGGAGGAATCGAGGTCTCGTCTTCGTCCGTTCCAAGAAATTTTTCCAATTGCTCTAAAACCTCCAGGGCATCAGAGCGCAAAAGCGGGAACGATTTGGTGACTTGCTCCGCGATGGGGACATCGACAAACTCCTGCAACTCCAGATACCGCCGAATCACGGCAGAGTTGTCGGTAATCGCCAGCGATGAACCGTCCGGAAGCACCGTGATTTCCCCATAGGCATTTGAGGGAGAGATGGCACGAAAGGTTTCCACCACTTCATCCCCGGGCACGTGGGAAAGGGTCATGACGTAGGTTACCAGTTGATCTCCTTTGGGCAGATCTTCGGGATGGAGCACCACCGGGACTCCTTCGCTGCGGGGCACTTTGCCCTCGGTGATGATTTTAAGCGTATCCGGACCGCTTGGCACCAAAACGTAGCCGTTCAGGAGGAAGCTCTTCTCGATAAACTCGGCGGCTTCGGCCGGCGACATGACCGCATTGGTCTCGATCGAGAGAAAGGCATCGTCGATCTCCGAGTCCCGGACCACCCGCTTCCCGGTGAGTTTTTCGTATTCGCTGAGGATAAAGGAAATCGGTGCCTCTGAAAACTGCAGGCTGACCGTCACGTCAGGGTCTTGAGCTTGAGCCAGAGCCACAGAAACCCAACTAGCGAGAAGGACTAGCGTGGCTTTTTCAGCGAAAGAAATTTTGGTGAATGTAAAGATAACCTAACAGTATGCAGAAACTAATAATCTGCAAGACGATATTGTCTCTGTTGGCAGGGGGAATTCGGAAAGGCGTTCGGAGAGGTGGACGGAACGTCTATTGCTCCTCTGAAGCCTCACTTTCGCTCGATTTCTTGTTGGGAGCCTCGGGGAGCCGGAGCCGGAGTTTCGTCCTCGTGGGGTTGACGGGCTCTTCTTTCTTGGGCGGAGCCGGGGGCTTGGTGGTTTTGGACGGTCTGGACTCGCGATCAAAGCTGAGGAGCGCTTCCTGGCTTCCATTGGTGACCTTTGCCGTTGCCTGGCGTCGGTCGTTGTGGGGAAACACTTCCGTTACCCAGATTCCGGATCCATTGTCTTCGCTGCCGAGGGCGAGATACTTACTCGTTTGCTGATTGACCACCAAAACGGTCCATTTGTCGCCAATGCGAGAGATCCCGGTCAAGGAGAGGTTTTTGGCAAATTCTGGTTCAGCCGCACTAGCCGTGTTGCGATCGAAAGGATTGTTCTCCCAGGCTACCTTGTAGCGGTCGAGAGAAGGATATTGGGGGGCCCAATCGCTCTGAGCAGATAAGGTCGTCGCGGCGAGGAGGAGAATGAGGAAGGTTGGCCTACTGATATTCATGTCGAGTCCCGATAATGACGAATTAAGGTGAGGCGGCAGGTGACTTTGGCCACATTAGCCGGATCGGGCGTGAGCGAAAGCTTGCGGATCTCGCGAAATTGCTTCGGATTCTGGATTTGATGGAGCCAGTTGAGGAGGTCTTCAAGCTTTCCGGTAACCTGGAGGTTCATTCCTGCTTCAACCGAATTCGCCTCCCGTTGGATCTCCAGGAGTTCGCGACGTTCCACTTGAAGCGCCCGGTTTTCTGCGGAGGTAGCTACCTGCAATAGCTCCTTCTCCGCTTCCTCGTCCGAGACAAATCGTGGTTGATGGCTTTGGATCCAGTTCCGTTTTTCGAGCCAGGCATCCCGTTCTTCCAGGAGAGTCTGAGAATCCACCAGCTTCAGTTTCAACTGGTGATGCTCTTCTTGAATTCGTTCCCCGCGAGCGGTCAGAAGATCCGAAATCACGATGTGACCCACAATGGCCAGGACGGCGAGAAGCGCACTGACGAGGATGAGTTCGCGGCGATTGAATTTCAGCTTCATGGAGTCCAGATGGGGAGGGTTCCGGTTGCCGTGAAGAGGGCGCGATTATCGGGAAGAATTTCCGGTTGGGGAAAATCCCAGCGGTATTCGCGAAAGGCCTCACTACTGAGAAGGCGGGCTTTCCAAGTCACCGCGGCAGTCGAATTGCTGGCTTCTCCCCGAAGCGAAACCACGCCGGTTCCAGCTTCGAAGTAGGTCAGCTTGACGCCTTCTTCGGGAAGAAGTCGAACGCAGTGGTTAAACAGTTCCAGGGGAAAGAGCTCGAAATCGAAAGCAGGCCGCAATCGTTCGGCCTCGATCCGAGCTTCGCGGACGAGTCGAGCTTTCGGCTCTAACTGAGTGACCTGTTCGCGCATCTGGCCAATTTCCCGCTCGTTGCCTTCCAATCGAAAAAACCATGCTGCGATGAACGCCAGATAGATCCCGAGAATGGCGGCCATTCCCCAAACCAGGCGTTGTCGCCGTTGGCGGGTTTGGCGCGCCGATGCCACCTCGGGAGGGATGAGGTGCGATTTCTCGATGGGACTCTTGAGAGTCTCGACGGTTTGGGTCTGAACCGTGATGGGAAAACCTTCTCGGAAGCTCTTCAGGTCGTCGGGTGAAACATCCGGGTGGTTGAGCACTTCAATCGAAGTAGGCGGGTCAATGAAATCTTGAAGAATCAATCCCTCCTGGATCGCAAGAATCTCCCGGTAGGCTTCCTGATTCAGGGTGGTTTGGGAGAGGCTTTGAAAATGGGCAATTTTGCCGCTCCGGGTGAACAACACATTCCAATGACCCAGTTCCCGCCAGATCACGATGCCATTTTCAGGGAGAGGCTGGAAATGGGCGGAAATTTCGAATTCCCGAGCGGGAAATTGGACCCAATTCAGTCCCTGACTTTGCAGCGCGGTGGCCAGAATCTGCACCGCATCGGGGTTTTCCTGGACGGTGGAGTAGGAAATCGTGGTTCTTCCCTGATCCGGCAGTGAAATTCCACGCCCCTCCAGCAGAACCCGAATGATTCCTTTTAAAACCTCCGGATCACCGGGATTCACCTTCAGGGGGACGGAGCAAAGCGCCCGGACCGGAATGGCCAAATGGGCCGCTTCCATGCCATCCTGTTTCCGCGATGACGGTTTCCAGGTCCCGGACTTGTCGCCAACAACCCACGTTTCCCAGTCGGAAGTGCCGGGATACAAGAGAGTGGATCTGGGAGTCTGAGAATTCATCGAGTCATCGAGTCACGCCAGTAATGCAGTTGAATCCGGTCATTCTTGGATAAAACCACATCCCGACGGGCCCCATAGTCCCCTACCATAGCCACAATCGCAACTCGCTTCACCGGATCAGTCACGGTAAGTCGAGCGGCGATTTGCTCGGGAGTGAGGCCCGTGTCTCCCAGGAAGGAAAGCGCCTCGTCCACCGTCTGAAATCGAACGTCGTCGAGGGTTTGGGGGAGTCCATCGGATCCGTTCCGGGTTTGGACAAAGCTTTCCGCGCTGACAAGCGAGCAATTGCAGGCCACTTGAATCAACATGGGGGCAGCTGCATTGAGGTCCAATTTTCCCGTTGAACTCCATAGGGTTAGCCAATCTCGCCAATCTGGCATGAGCGTCTCCAACTCCGCCATTCCGAGAACTTGAGCAACTTCGTCGAGTGATTGAAAGGGGCGGTCGAAGGGGAGACCCGCCAATCCGGCTTCCAGATACTCTTCTTGCTCCGCGCCATTGGCCCGGGTCAAATCATCCGTGTCGATCCAATCCAAAAGCCGATCGATCAATCCTTCGGATTCCGCCAAACCGAGCCCCCAAGCCGCAAAAAGTTGCTGCAATTGCTGTCGATCCTCGCGCCGAAGCAGCGCATTCAGGTTAAACCGGGCGGCTTCGCTCTCCAGCACCACGGTGAGAGATTCGGTTGGTTCCGGCTCAAATAGCAGCAGTGGGCTCCCCGGTTCCACTCCCGAATGCGCGGCGATCGCCAGTCCGCGCTCAATCAGTTGTTCCGCTCGAAACGCCTGATTCTGAACGCTTTGTCGGTCGACTTGGTTCACCACGGAACTCAGGCCGGTGAACACGACAAAGCTGAGAATGGCGAGAAGCCAGAAAACCGCGAGCAACGAAGAGCCCGCTTCCTGATGGCCGGTGGATCGTTTCATGGTTGAGGCTCGGAAGGATTCGTTGTCCGTTGAATGGGCTGAAGAAGCAACTGAGGCGGGACGATCTGGGGGATCCAGAACAGGTGGCGCGTCGAGGGCTCTCCGGAAACGCCCAGGGTCAGCTCGATTTGCGATGGACGGCGACCCGGCTCCGGCCAGTCAAATCGCCACTCCTGTTGCGCCGGGTCGTAGAATCGCCACTCAAACTCGGTGAGATCGTCCAGCAGGGGAAGATCCATCGGCGCGCGATCGTCGCCGAATTCATAGCGCAGAAGGACGACGAGCGATTCGGCGTCCGATGGTGAAACCGTGGAGAGCAGTTCGACGCGTTGGTGCCCCATTGCCGAGCCAAAGCTGAAAGCCATCGGTGCCTCGTCCACGATCCAGGCGGACAAGGTCGGTTCTTCCGCCGGCAAGCCCAGTTCGCGGTAAAAACGCGCCGACGCCGGTAGCTGCCTCAATTCATTCTGCACCAGATCCAGGAACGCTTTCCGAGTGGTCTCTTTCTGCTGCAACTGTTTGATCTCATCGCTGAGTTCGAAGGTCGTTCGCGCGACCTCGTAAATCCCCGTCAGCAAAATGCTGCCGATGGCGATGGCCAGCGAGACTTCTAACAGGGTGAAGCCGGAACGAGATCTAGGGATAGAGCTGTACATTTCTCAACGTTTCCGCAGTGAGTGATTCCCTTCGATTTCCTTCCTGCCACGTCGCGCTAACCTCAATGAGGTAGAGGTCGGGAAGCGCCAAACCGTTCTCGTTTACCTGTGTCAAATCGGGAGTAACGCTGACTTGATAAAGAATTCCCATCTCATCCGGCCCAATTTCTTGGGTTCCAGTCTCGATGGACGGACCGCGTAGGCTCTCCTCCATTAACGATCGCATTCCATGGATGGCCGAGGTTTGCTGGGTCGATTCCACGGCAAGCAGCGTCATATTCTGCAGGGCTCCCACCAGAGAAACCGTCACCAGACCGAACAAAGCGAGTGCCAGCATGGCTTCCAGTAGGGCAATGCCTGATGGGTGACGTGGCTTCATGGAATCCAGAGTTGTTCGTCCACAGCCAGGGCCGTGAGCGGGTGAAAGGTCATTTCGTAAGAGGCTTTACCCTGCAGGATCCGTAGGCTGATGGGTTCGCAAATCCCGTTCGGCTCAAAACGCCAGGCGAAACCCGCTGCCGTCCCCCACTGTGAGCTTCCCCAGCGGCGAATCTCCAATTGGCTTTGCGGAAGCTTGAGTTCTCGACCCGGGGCGAGCACGAGATCCCGGCGAAGCTCCAGGATGATTGGGCGTCCGTCCGTAATGGCGGTGAGGCGGGCTTTTTGAGCCAGTCTCTGGATGGCGGCTGCTTCGCGGGTTAGGTCCTGTTCCAGACCCAAGCCCCGAAAACTGACGGCGGCCAATCCCAGTAGCACCATCAGAATCACCATGGCCACGACCACCTCGATCAGGGTGAAGCCAGCTTGGCGCAGAGGAAACCTACCAGTTTCCAATATCGTCTTCGGTTCCGGCTTTTCCGTCTGGTCCCATCGAGTAAACATCATAGCTGTCCGAGTTTTTACGCCCGGGATAGTTGTATTGATAGGGGTTTCCCCAGGGATCGATCAATGCCTCTTTCTCCAGGCACTGTGTCCATGATTTGGGTTTGGGTCCACTGGATGGCGGCTCGGCCAGCGCGATCAAGCCCTGCTGCTCCGTGGGAAAAAACATCGCCTTGGCCTTGAACCGAACCAAGTTGGTTTCGATGTTCTGGACGTCCGCGCTGGCTCCGGTGACGTCGGCGTCTGAGAGCACGTTTTTCATTTTGAAGGCTCCCAAACCGAGCAAGACGGCGATGATCGCTAAAACGAGCATCATTTCCATCAGGGTCATGGCTCGAGTTGAACGGGTTAAGGAATCACAAGGATGGATCGTTTTCATGGTTCAGAGAATCTCAGGATGGAGTTCGCTAGCGAGAACGCAGGGTTGATACGGTATCGTAGATTACAGAAATCATGACATAAGCCATGGTTCCTACAAGTAGTGCCATCATTATAATAATAATTGGTTGGATAAGACCGCTGATATTCGCGATTCGTTGCGAGAAATCTCGATCATACTTTTCCGCCACTCTTCCCAGGGTTGAGGCCAATTGTCCGGACTGCTCTCCGACCCGCAGCATATCGGTCAGTTGCTTCGGAAAAATGCCTGAAAGCTGCAAGGAGCGCGACAAGCTCATTCCATCGGTCACTTGCTCGACGTTGGTGGCGAGTTTGGCGCGGAGGAATTGGTTCTGGGACGCGGTTTGCATGAGTTCCAGCGATCGCAGGAGCGGCAAGCCGTTCTGGAGCAAATTCGAAAGCGTTTCCAGGAAGCGAACTTGAAAGTGGATTTGAAGCATGGGGCCGACGAAGGGGAGGCGTAGCTGCCAGCGATCCCAGGTCGGTCGAAACGGTTTCGAAACGAGAACGCGCCAGGCGATGATCCCCAAAACGGCGAGAACGACGAGGACGATCCAGCCGCTTTGCCGGGTGAACTCACTCACCGCAATCAGGGTTGACGCCAGGGGCGGAAGTTTGGCTCCACTACGCGTCAGCATCTCTGAGAGACGGGGAACCAAGCTGGTCATGAAAAGGGTGCAGACGAGAATGCCGCAAACGATGAGAAACGCGGGATAGATCAGTGAAGTGACGACCCGCGAGCGCAGCTCTTGCAACACCTTGAGGTGCTCGCCTTGGCGTCGGAGGATTTTCGGGAGCGAGCCGCTCACTTCGCCGGCATGGGCGAGGGTGCAATAGAGCGGGCCAAAGCTGGGAGAAACGTTCTGGAGGGATTCAGAAAAGCTCATTCCTTCCCTTAGCGCGGTGACGACTGCGATGATGACCCGCTTCAGAGCGGATTCATCGTCTCGTTCCGACATCGCTTGCAGGGCTGGCTCCAGCTGCATGCCCGCGTGGAGGAGATCGCTCAACTCCTCGGTGAATTCGATGACGTCGCGCGGCTTCAGGCGCTCGGGGCCTTTCCGCACATCCGCCGACGCAGCGGGCAGCGCGAGTCCCTTGCCGGGTTTCGGAGCTTTTCCGCCGCGATCTTCCAGAACGAAGGGCTGCAATCCTTGGGACCAAAGACTCTGGGTCGCCGAGGCCCGGTTCGCAGCCGTCAGCGTGCCCTTGGCCTTCTGGCCTTTCGGATCGATCGCTTCGTAGTAAAAAGTAGCCATTACGCCTTGGAGGATTTGCGTTCTTCCGACGTCGCGCTGATCACTTCCTCGATTGATGTCTCGCCCTCAGCCACTTTCATCCAGCCATAGTGACGCATCGAGGTGAATCCGTCTTCCACCGCTTGGCGATGCAGCGTGGCATAAGGCTTTTGAGCGACGATGAGGTCCTGCATCGCTTCCGTGATTCGGCAAATTTCGTAGATCGCGATTCGACCACGATAGCCGAGACCGCGACAGGCTTTGCAACCGACGGGGTTCGGCGCATAGAGCGGCTCTCTCCCGCGAATCTCCAACGGAAAACCGACCGCCTTGAGTTCCTGGTCTCGGAAGGAAGCCGGACGGCGACAATCCGGACAGAGCCGTCGCACCAGGCGTTGCCCAAGGAAGGCGCGCACGGAGGCTCCCACCAAAAATGGCTCCACCCCCATATCGACCAATCGATTGATACCGCCGATCGCGTCGTTCGTGTGAAGGGTGCTGAAAACGAGGTGTCCGGTTAAGGCGGAGCGGATCGAAATCTCTGCCGTTTCCAAATCGCGAACTTCCCCGACCATAATCACGTTCGGATCTGCCCGGAGAATACTCCTCAATCCGGCGGCGAAGGTCAGATTGATCTCCGGTTTGACCGCAATTTGGATTACGCCGGGTAATTTGTGCTCCACGGGATCTTCCACCGTCACAATCCGGTGGCTCCCATCGTTCAAGGCGGAGAGAAACGTGTAAAGGGTCGTCGATTTTCCGGAGCCGGTCGGACCGGTTACCAGGACGATTCCATTGGGCTCTTTCAAGAGTTCGTCAATCGTCTCTCGCAAAGTCGGCACCAGCCCCAGTCGGTCCAAATTGAACTCTTCCTGGCCCAAAAGTCGCAGACTGATGCTTTCTCCCTCCACGGACGGAATCGTGGCCACGCGCACATCGATCGATTTTCCGTCCAACTGCAGGGCGATGCGCCCATCCTGGGGTTTGCGTTTTTCCGCGATATCGAGCCGGGCCATCACTTTCAATCGGGAAATGACGGAGGATTGAAGCGTTTTGATTTGCTCCGGAACGGGAACTTCTTGCAAGACTCCGTCGATCCGATAGCGAATCCGTAAATCGTGGCTCAGGGGTTCCAGGTGAATGTCCGTGGCCCGTTGTTCCAGGGCATCGCGGATGATTTCGTTTACAAAGCGGACGACGGACGCTTCGGCATCGTCCATGTCCAGATTCGTGGCGACTTCCGGAGAATCGCTGGTGGTGTCGAAGTCTGACCGGCCCGCGAGAATCGCTTCAAAGGTATCGGCTCCAACTCCGTAAAGGGCCTGGATTCCTTCCACAATCCGGATTCGAGGAGCCAGAACCCAGTGGAGGGGACGGTCGAACTCGTTCGTTACGATTTGTCGCATCACCACATCAAACGGATCGGAGCAGGCCAAGACCAGAGCGCTGGATGCGTCCTCCGGATCTCCTTCGAAGCGGAGCGGCAAAATACGCTGGCGAACGACCACGCTGGCTTTACAGGCCTTGACCAGAGCCCGTTTGTGATCGGTGTGCGGCTGGGGATTGGGCTCCCAACTCATGCCCAGGTGTTCGCTGAGCTTTTCCAGAAACAACTCCTCCTCCACGAATCCTCCATCGAGAATCGTTTCCGTCAACGGCGTCAGCGTCTTGGCCGCGCTCGAAACCACATCCTGGAGGCGGTTGATATCGTTGCAGCCGCAATCATGAGCGATCTGGAGGATGGCCGAAGACATAGGAAGAGACGGCTACTAGTTGCACGCTAGCCGGGGCTTTTGTCAAAGAAAGGTTGTTGGAATTTCTTAACTATATCGATTGGTGAACTTTCTCAAGCTTCCCGATCAATCAAACTGTTCCCAACTCGCCGCGCCACAGTTGACCAAGGCACCTTCCAGCGCCCAACCGGTGAACGAGGCGTAGTTGAAATCCCGGTAGCGCCGTCTCGAATCTCCGCCTTCGAGGCTCTTCCGCACGGTTTCGATCCGTTCGATGGCCGGTTTGGCGGCTTCACCGATGTTGAAGATGGCGCGGGAGGCTTCGAGGGCGAGGCGGAGATCATCGGCGGCGATCTCCCGCTCCAGAACCGGCAATCCCAGATCGGGGTGGCCGGTCTGGCAGGCCACTTCTGCGGCGGCGATGGCGATCGATGGATTCGGGTGTTGGACGTGCTTCGCCAGCGCTTCAGGTGTCGTTGCGGAGGGATCACGCCGGGTGATTTTCCAGTAGAGAACGCCATTGTCGGTGCTTTGCGCGGTGGTTTCGTGACCG
>CAYGQD010000011.1:0-1606 GCA_964351855.1 uncultured Verrucomicrobiales bacterium | reverse complement strand
CGGGGAGATCGTAGAGGTCCGGGCGACGCGCCATTTCGTAGATCGTGAGCCCAGTCGCTTCGGCGCGACGGGTGTATTCGGATTCCGTCAAAAAGCCGGTGTCGCGATGCTCCAGAATCCAACGCTTCAGCTCGGATCGCATAGCTACAATCCGTTCAGCATGAGCCGGGTCGTCGATTCGGTTCTCAAGTTCATGAGGGTCCACTTCGAGGTCGTAAAACTCTTCAGTCGGCTTTTTGGTCGCAAACAATCTGGCGGAAAGAGGATCGAGTTCATCGGCCTCTCTGGCCCGGCGTAATTCCGCCAAAGACTCTTTCTGGTTCCCAAAAATCCGCCCGCCTTGGAGGTAGGGGAGGTGAGGCAGAAAATGGCGAATGTAGACAAAGCGCCCATCGTGAACGGCTCGCGAGACCTCGAACATGTCATCCGCTCGATCCCGCGCTCCATAAACATACTGGCGGGGCGGGGCGACTTGCTCGCCGAGAAAGGGCTGTCCCTGCATCGTCGCCGGAATTTCGATCCCGGCCTGGCTCAACACCGTGGGCGCAAAATCCACGAAACTCACCGGCGGCGTGCTTTCTGATCCCGGAGCCAATCCACCGGCGAGATGCTGGTATTTCTCCGGAATCCGCACCAAAAAGGGAACGCGCAGGCCGGAATCCTGCAACCAGCGCTTGTGGCGAGGCAGGCCGTGGCCGTGATCGCTGAAAAACCAGACGATCGTGTTCTCCCAGAGCCCGTCTTCCTTCAGCGCATGAATGACTTCACCCGCTTCCTCATCCATCCGCGATACCAGGTCATAGTAGCGTGCCCAGAGTTCGCGCATTTTCGGCGTGTTCGGAAAATAAGGTGGAACGGTGGCGGAATCCGGATCGTGAAATTTCTCCGGTGACAGGTCTTTGACTACGGCTTCGTAGCGATCGCGGAAATTCCCCGGGCCTTCGTGGGTGCTGCCAAAGACGAAGAAACTGAAAAGGGCTGATTGGGATCCTTCCGCTGTCGCCAGGGCGCCATGTCCTTTTTCCAATAGTGGTAGATTCCATCCGGCGAAAAATTGTAGTCCGTCTTGGCGTAATTGGTCACGAAGTAGCCAGCTCGCTTGAGGTGATTCGGAAAGGGCTCGATCGAATCTGGAAGCTCGATTTCGCAGCGAAGATGCTGAGCCCCGAGGGCTGTGGGATAGACGCCGGTGATGAGACAGTTCCGCGCCGGGGCACAAATGGGAGCATTGGCGAAGGCGTTGCGATAGAGGATTCCGTCTTCTGCCAGTCGATTCAGATTCGGTGTGATCGCATAAGGATCGCCGTAACAGCCCAATGTTTCGTCCAAGTCCTCACAATTGATCCAGACAATGTTGGGACGATCTTCCGCCAGCGAAATCGCGCTGCAGGCGAGCCAAACGAGGGAAAGCGTTCGAAGAATCATGGGGTAACGTTGCTCGCCCGATTCCGCTGAATCCAGAACTTTTCCGGGTAGCGAATCAGCGCACTTGGCGGAAGAGGAATTGAAAGGGAATCCCCCCGGATTTTCCGAGCGCGGCCATCGCTCGCAGCCCGATTGGATAAAGCAAAATTCGATGAAGCACGTGAGAAGCACGGAGCATGCG
>CAYGQD010000010.1:61810-66493 GCA_964351855.1 uncultured Verrucomicrobiales bacterium | reverse complement strand
GTCCCAGATCGGACGGAGACTCGAAGTTTTTCTCCTCCATCAAAACCCTGGCGTGAAACTGGAGTTCTTTCCGGGTTTCATCAGGAAGTTTCTGGTAAATCGCGAACTTTCGCCGCAGGAACACATCCCATTCCGGCGGAAACGGCTCCTCTGCCAATCTCTGAAGGTGGAGCTTCCAACGGCGGTAACGAAGCACCGGCAAAACCACGAGATGCGTCACCACGAAGTAGGTCACGATGACAACGATGAGGATTGCAATTCCCTTCAAAACCATGATGTTCACGCTCACCATGGCACTCCCCGATTCTTCTGAAAACCTCATTCGTTTAGCCAAGGCCCTCGTCGATCAGGAAAAAGCGAGCATCCTGATTCCCGCGCAGCATCCATCAACCGGGTTCTGGTTCGGTGGCGGCAATATTGTGCAAGCTCCCGATGGCAGTTTTTTGATCGTTGGCCGTTACCGGAATTTCGGAGATTCACGGACCGGAGTTGGAGCCGGTGATCGCGGTCTGGAGCTGGCCATTTTTCGAGCAGACTCGTTCGATGCCCCCTTTGAAAAAATGCTCAGTTGGAGCAAAGAGGATCTGAAATCCGGCGAAAAAGAAGTCGTCTCGATCGAAGGGGCGTCTTTGTTGGTGGGAGCCAACGGCGTGGAACTCTTCGTTTCGACGGAGAAGGACGTGGCTTATCCGGAAGGCTATGAGGAATATCAAAAACCGGGAACCGGGGTCTGGTCGATCGATCGCCTTGCGGCTTCCGTGTTTCTCGATCTTCCCAAATCTCCGATCGAAGAAGTCGTCGTCGGGAAAGAACCATCCCGTCTTCACGTCAAGGATCCGAAAGCCTTTTTACTTCCCGGTGGCGAAACCGCGCTGATCTACTGCAACCATCCGCACACCTGGGCCAGTTCCAACACCAGCCTGGCCCTTCGCGGACGTGGCAACGCCGATGACCAAACCTTCGAGCATGTGACCGACGATCTCCTGCTTCGCGGTCCCGCCTGGGACGTCGCCGTAACTCGGGTCACCGATCGCCTCCCGGTCCCCAAACGCGGGAGATTCGAGGATCTTCCTGACATCTGTCTCTATTTCTACTGCGGTGCCGAAAACTTGCGCCAGTTGGACGCCAACCCAAGAGCGGTCCAACGTCCGCGAGGATGGTCTTGCGAAGAGATTGGCGGCTTAGCTTTCGGAATCGAGTCGGATTTCCCAAAAATCGACCGCCTCTCCGTCAACGAAGCCTTGTTCACATCCCCGTATGGCACCGGCTGTAGCCGCTACGTCAGCACGGTTGTCACGGAGAGCGGGATTTGTGCCATCTGGCAACAGTCGCAGGAAGATCTATCCCAGCCACTCGTCGGTCATTTTCTGCCGATGGAGACCGTTGAAAAGATTCTCAAGTGATCCGGATTTCTTGCTCTTTAAAGCCCAAGCCAAGCTTGACTTTGAAACTCAAACTCTGTCACAATCTTTAGTCATGCGGCAGTTCCTGCTCGGTCTCAGTCTTCTCTTCACCCTTCCTTGCGCGACTGGGGCGGACTCGCTGGCCTCTGACTCTCCGGCAGTCCGCACATGGAACTATCAGGGCTCCACCATGAAGGCGCGCCTGCTTCGCATCGAACCGAACTCGATCAGCGTAAAAATGGCCTCCGACGGATGGGTCACCAAATTCTGGTTGGATCAGCTCAGCGCCGAGGATCAGAACTATGTCCGCGAATGGAAATCGCGCGGCTTTGGCGAACCTCCAAAGCCAGTTACCGTTCCCGCTAACGTCGATTGGCCCCTGGAAGTCAGCCCCAATCTGAACTTTCCAACCGAGCCGGTTTCGAATCGAGGTGGAGTCTGGGTCTACGAAACGCCCAACTATCAGTATCGCAGCGACGTCAAACTGGCCGAAGATCTCTTCCTTGAATATGCCAAGTGGTTCGAAGGCACCTACGCCGCGATTCGGCAGATGCCACTCCAGCTGAATATGGAGCCGCCGTCGGAGAAATTCGTCGTCAAACTCTTTCGCGGCCAAAGCGATTACCTCCGCGCCGGCGGCCTCCAGGGATCGAGCGGCTCTTACATTCCCAAAACCAAGGAAATCCTCGTCCCATTATCCTCTCTCGGAGTCAAACTCTGGGGCGAGCAAATCGCGCTGGATCGCCGGACTTTCGATTCGAAGCCGCTGGTCCACGAAATCACCCACCAGGTGATGCACTACTGGATCCAGGTCTTGCCGGTCTGGTTCATCGAAGGCATGGCGGAGTACATGTCTTGCGTGCCTTTCAATGGCGTTTGGTACGATTTCGAAAACATCGAAGAAGGAATCCGCAAACACCTGGAAGAGAGCTACAATTTTCCACCGACCCGCGAAGGCGTCTACAAAGTTGATATGGTCCCACTTCGCGACTTGATGGCGATCAATCACGAGCAATGGGCGGAGGCCCTGAAGCGGGGGCAAGCCAGCGCCAACTACTGCTCCGCACTGCTGATGGTCTACTATTTCGCGCATCTGGATGACCAAGGCGCGGAAGAAGTCTCTCCGCTCGTCAGATACCTCAAGCTCACCCGGACGGGTCGTGATGAACGCGAACATTTCGTCGCCACTTACAATCAGGCGGTTGAGCGCTACAAAGCAGAGCTGACGGAATTCAATGAACAGGTGGACAATTACAACGCCGCCTTGCTGATGTATCGCGAGCAAGCCAGCTCCTACAATGAGCAGGTCCGCATTCACAACGACCAAGTCCGCAAGCGAATCCCTTCGGAAGAACGCGTCCAACTTGGCCTCCCTCCAGTCCTCCCCAAACGGCCACTCCCCCCGGAAAAGCCGATCATCCTCACGCAGAATCCGCAAGTCAGCGAAGTCGATCTTTCCGAAGCCGAAAACGAAGCCCGCCAAGTCTTGCTTCGAGGCCGTAGTCCGGAAGAACTCTGGAAGGCAATGGAAGAGGCCTTCGCCTTGGAACGGATTTGGATCCGCGAAGTTGGGCCCAGTTCCTAAAATTCTTTTGTAGCTTTGGCGGGACTGAGGTTGGTTTCGCACGAAGTCACAACGGCACGAAGATTATTAAAGGATTCGACTGGGGCGTCGTGAACTACCTGAGGTAGATTCCAACGCAGGTAAGCCAATCCTCTGGAGTTCTTTCTGCGCCGTTGTTCAGTTCGCCAACGCCTTCTGCAGGAAGGCAATATCTTCAGGCGTGAGATCGTTGAAGTTCACCTTTTTCTCGTCCCCAGAGTCCAACATGAAGGTGCCGTTGGCCCCCTCGGCTTTGAGCACCGCGCCGTTGAAGGTCTCTCCGTTTTTTAAGGTCCAGTCACGGTATTCGGTGATGACCACCGCTCCGCTTTCGACCTCGTCTTTCATGAGACGAAAGACTTTGCTGCTGCCTTCCAGGACTTCTCCCGTCGTGCTGGAAATGACGGGCTCGGCTTTGTCACGAAGACCGACTTCGACCAACGCCGCGTGAATCATGCGATCGTAGTCATCTTGAAGCTGGATGCCATTGAGGCTGGGCGCGACGACTTTGCCTTGCACATTGGTGATGAGAACGGCGGGCAACGTTTTGACGTCTTGGGCGAATTTTTCGGCGAACAAGGCCTGATTTTTCGAATCACTGGCATCGCAAAGCGCTACGACGAACTCCTTCGAGTCCATTTTGAGAAGGTTGTCGTTGAACAATTGGGCGAAATTTCGCGAGCCATCCGTTCCATCGATCAGCGCAAAAAGGATCAGCGGCTGCTCATTGGTTCGCGCATACGAAATCGCGTCGAACGGAGCTTTCAACACTCGCGGATTGGCAGCCTGACACCAGGAAGCGAAGAGGAGCGAGGCAGTGAACAAGGTGATCAAGGTCTTCATGGATCGTGGTGAAACGTAGCAGGAAACGGTTTGTTCGCGAGGAGACTGTCGGACTTTGAGCGTCAGGGCGAGAAGATCGAGGTTCGAGTCAAAATTACCATGAGTTTGAGGGATTTGTGAAGACACAAACGACGAAAACGAAGGGGAGTTTTGGCCGAATCCTCGATTTTCGGGGCCGGTCGGGCGAGGTCCGACAGACCTCCTAGCTAGTCTGAGAGATAGTTTTTGGCGACATCTTCACCAAAACGATAGTGCCCCAGAATCTTCCAGGCAAAGAGGCGCTGCTCCAGCGCTGGTCCATATCCGATGTTGTGAACGATCCAGCCTCCCTCCGCCTCTCCTTCGGGCGCGGGAACCACAATTCCAATGTGGGTCAATCCTTTGCCATTCAAATCCCAAGCAACGACGTCTCCCGGCAAATAGTTTCTCGCCTCTTCCGTGATGGGCAAGGCCGCTCCCTTTCGCTCGAAATAGCGCTGGAGATTGGGAACCCGCCGATGATCGATATTGCGGTCGGTTCGGCTTAAGCCCCACTTCTTCGGATACTTCGAAAAATTCGCCCGCATGTCCTCATGAACGAGCTTCTGAAGGTCCAGCCCTAACGCGCGGTAGCTCCGAATCACCACATCCGTGCAAACGCCCGTCTCCGCCGGAACATCGCCGCCCGGATAAGCCAGAACGACGTAGGCCGGCTCATAGCGCACCTGTTGCTTGCTCCGCTCTACGGCAGCCTTGGCCAATTGATCGTAAAACGGAACCTCGGCAACTTGCGCCAACGCTCCGTGACAAACGACCCCGAACAGGGCTAGGCCGAACCATCGTGTTTTCATCGCC
>CAYGQD010000010.1:0-61800 GCA_964351855.1 uncultured Verrucomicrobiales bacterium | reverse complement strand
GTTATCCTCCATCAAGTTTCAGCTGTCTTTCTTTTTCGCCTTCCCGGCAGCTTCCGCCTTCTTCTTCTCGACTTCGGCAGCCGGAACAAATTTCAAAACCGTCCCGTTGATGCAATAGCGCTTGTCCGTCGGGGTATCGAAGCCTTCACCGGTGAAGACGTGACCGAGATGGCCATCACAGACCGCACAGAGCACCTCCGTCCGCGGATAGCCAAGCAAGTAATCGGTCGACTTCTTGATGTTCTTCGCGTTGGCGGGATCGTAGAACGAAGGCCAGCCGCAGTGGGAATCGAACTTTTCGTTGGAGCTAAACAGCTCCGCGTTGCAACCGGCGCAATAGTAAGTTCCACCACCCTGTTTCTTAAATTCCTCGTAAGCCTGACCATTGGCCCGCTCCGTTCCGGCTTCGCGGAGAATCCGATATTGCTCGGGCGTTAGCTCCATCAACCAATCCGCGCGGGTCTTTTCCACGGGTTTAGTTGGCTGTTCCGGAGCTTTCTCCAGGACCTCGATGACCGGCTTCTTGGCTTCGTCTGCCCAACTCGTGGACCAGGCAAACAGGGAAGTGATCGCCAAAACGGGAAGAAGGATAAGAGGCATTTTCATGGTAGTAAGGTAGGAGTCCTGATTAGGGGCGCAACGGGTTTTCGACGTGAACGGTAAGATGCGCCTTACGACAGGCTTCTTTGGAAAATTTCTTGTGAAAGCATTGATGCGGTTCAGCCTTGGACCCTGCCGAATCATGTCAGAGAACCCGTCCAGAATTTCTCAAATCGATCTCAAGGGACTGATCATCACCCTGCTCGCGGTGGCGGCCGGGATGTATGCGCAGTCCGAGGGCTTCCAATTGGTCGCGATGCTGGCCGGGGCGACCGTAATTTCGATCGTCCTCTGGCAAGTTTGCGATCCGTTTGCCGAAGCGGCCCAATGGATTGGCAAACGCTATCGAATCCCTGGTTCGGTCCGAGGAGCCACCCTCGACGCGGTCGCCAGTTCCATGCCGGAGCTATTTTCGGGCATCTTTTTTGTGGTGGTGGCGCTTCAGGGACTCGATGCCGACGGCAGCGGGCATCACGGGAGTGGCGCGGAAGGCTACGGATCGGCGATTGCGACCACGGCGGGAAGCGCGATCTACAACATGATTCTGATTCCGGCCTGCGTCGCGTTGATCGTGGCCTGGAAACGTCCTCAGAAACCCACCATCGAGGTCGGCAAAGAAGTCCTCTATCGCGACGGCGTCTGGTTCATGGTTTGCGAACTCGTCCTGCTCTATTTCCTGTGGCAGCCAGAGATGCACTGGTGGAATGGCCTGGTTTTTCTGGGTCTCTACGTGATCTACCTGATCTGGCTCTGGATCGACGCCAAGCGATTTCAAGCCAAGGCAACTGAAGCGGAAGAGAATTGGGACGATCTGCCACAAACCGCGTCGATTTTCTATGGTTTTGGCAAGGTTCGACTTAATCCGATATCGGTTTGGGCTATCATCATCGTTTCCACCGTGCTCGCGGCGACGGCCTGCTACTTCTTAGTGGAGGTCAGCTACACCACGGCGGATTTGCTCGATGTTCCGACCTTCTTTGTCGCCGTCATTCTCGCCGCAGCCGTTTCCAGCGTGCCGGATACGTTTCTTTCGATCGGGGCGGCTTCCCGAGGCGATGACTCCGGAGCGGTTTCGAACGCCTTTGGCTCGAACATCTTTGACGTGTGCGTCTGCATGTCGATTCCTCTGTTCGTGTATTCCGGGCTAGCTAACTGGGAACCGGTTTCGTTGCTGGGAGAGGACGGCAAGCCGATTCCCGGCATTCTCGGACTGCGCATCTTGCTCTGGGCGCTGACGTTGATCACCCTACTCGTTCTTTGGCACAAACGCTCGCTCAACCGCGCCAAAGCCATCTTCCTGATCGCCCTCTACCTGATCTTCGTCGCCTATGCCGTCCTCGGTTCACTCGGCCTGATTTCCGTCTGAAAAAACTGCGGATTGATCAATAACAGGACTTGACGGAATTACCCACTTCACCTTTCAATGGACGGGTTCGTCACTCCTGAAAAACGCCCCCCTTTTCTTTCGCTCCCATCTTCACTCCATGGCACCTGAATGAACTTCCGCATCATCACCCTCAGTCTGCTACCCGTTCTTGCTCTCACCAGCTGCAGCACCAAATCGCAACTGACGGAAGTCGCCTTCATCAAGGCACCCCAGGAAGGATTCGACGATCATCATTACGTGGTCAAGACGACGGCCTACACCCATCACGAAGCCGATAGCCAACCCTACGGCAACAAGAACGCGATTGGGACTACGCTGAAATATACCGGTGATTTGCGAAGCGCGGCGGCGGACTGGAGCCGGTATCCCGTCGGCACCAAATTCAAGATCGTCGGCGATTCTCAGATTTATCAGGTCGATGATTACGGCAGCGCGCTTGTCGGCACCGATACCATCGACATTTATCAACCCACCTTGACCGCAATGCGCCGTTGGGGTGCTCCCATGGTCGGTATTCAAGTGCTGGAATGGGGTTCCTTCCGTGAAAGCGCTACCATCCTCCGGGCCCGTATCGACAAGGCCCAGCACTGCCGGGAAATGTATGAGGGGATCAAAGAGAAAGTCGAAGAGCTCCCCGAAGAACTTCACGACGGTTTCCCGGTTTCAGAAGAGGCTGCGGAATACCTCGCCAAACGCCGCATTTCCTAGGGCACCGACTCCTTCGAAGACCGGCTTCAGTCGAAGCATGCCGACATGACGAAGCTGGAACGAGCGGAGTACATCCGCACTCGCCTGGAGGAGCTTTATCCAGAGACTCCCATTCCTCTCGATCATACCGATCCCTACACTCTCTTGGTTGCGGTTCTCCTTTCCGCGCAATGCACGGACGAGCGGGTCAACAAGATCACACCAGGTCTCTGGAAGTTGGCCGGAACTCCCGCGGAGATGATGGACGTCCCCGTTGACCAGATCCAGGCCGTGATTCGGCCTTGTGGACTTTCCCCTCGCAAATCGAAAGCGATCTCCGAACTCTCCCGAATCCTGGTCGAATCCCACCAGGGCGAAGTCCCCGCAGACATGGCCGAACTGGAGAAGCTACCTGGCGTTGGGCACAAAACGGCTTCGGTCGTCATGGCCCAAGCCTTCGGTGAACCGGCGTTCCCGGTCGATACCCACATTCATCGACTCGCCCAACGCTGGAAGCTGACCACCGGCAAAAACGTTGAGCAAACCGAACGAGACCTGAAGCGCCTCTTTCCCCGCCAGTCCTGGAACAAGCTTCACCTGCAAATCATTTTCTACGGTCGGGAACACTGCTCAGCCCGAGGTTGCGATGGTAGGATTTGCGAAATCTGCCGTCGCTGTTTCCCGGAACGAAAACGGGCGGTAAAGACTCGGAAATAGATGGGACTCCAACCCAAAATCCTAACACTGACCCGACTTTGTGAAAAATTTCACAAAATCCCTTTGCACCCCTTTGGGGAGAAGGTTAACAGGAGCCGAACTCACCCCTAAACCTTTTTCGCTTTCGAATCCTCTGAATTGATGCATCCCTTAGCATCCATGGACATGGCAGCCCTCCTGGCATTATCAATTGAGGCTGAGCGCATTCCTTTTGGGACGTGGCTCACGAACTCAATTTTTGTCGCCGCCGTTGTCACCGGTTTTATTTGGTTTCTCGCCAGTCGAGCAACCAAGAACATGCAGATCATTCCGCATGCGGCTCAGAATGCTTTCGAATTTCTGGTCGAGTTTCTCTATGGACAGGTTGAGGGAATTGTCGGCAAAAAGGTCGCCCCACGCGCTTTTCCGCTTCTCACGACGCTCTTCATTTTCATCCTGATCGCGAACTGGTTTGGATTATTCCCGGGCGTTGGAACGATCGGATGGGGAACCGGAACTGCTCCTCTCACGCTCGACAATGTGACGTCGCCGCTCCTTCGTCCCGCTACAGCAGACATGAACATGACGCTGGGCATGGCCGCCTGCTTCATGCTGGTATGGTTTTATCTCACGATTCGCGAGGTTGGAGTGAAGGGCTTTGTCGAACACACATTTGCCCCGAAGGGCGGATTCAAGGGGGCAACTTGGTGGGGACTGCTTCCCATTTTCATTTTTGTAGGATTCATCGAAATCATCTCGATTGCTTTCCGCCCCGTTTCACTGGCATTGCGGCTCTTTGGAAACGTTTTCGCAGGGGAAACGCTCTTGCACACCATGGGAGGCCTTGGCGACAAGTTTGGACCCGTCCTATCCTTCATCTGCAGCGTCGCCTTTCCTCTTCCCTTCTACTTTCTCGAACTCTTGATTGGTCTCCTCCAGGCCATCGTTTTCACCCTCCTTTGCGCGGTCTACATTCAGCTCTCCACAGCTCAAGAAGATCACTAAATCCGACCACTTTCCCGTTGTGACCATGGCAAAGACTGTGGGCGGCGGCAAAAAGACAACAAACCAACCTACAAGGAAATAATACAATGTTCATGGACCTCTTACCTCTTCTCGCAGCCGACGCCGCTGGCGCAACTGCTGAGGCTGGATCTGCTGGCATCAAGGGTAGTTTTACCCTGGCCATCGCAGGTGGTGCTGCCGCAATCGGCATCGGAATGATCGGCTCGAAAGCCGCTGAAGCCGTTGGGCGTAACCCCACTGCTTTCGGTAACATTCTGACCATCGGAATTATTGGAATGGCGCTCGCAGAGGCTATCGCCATTTACGCCTTGATTCTCGCACTTCAAGGAAACTAGACCTTCTCGTTTTTGTGGCGGGGAGCACCGCTCCCCGCCACGCTTCCTCTCACCAACTCCTCACTCTTCGCCGGTCGAACATGGAAACTTTTACGGAAATTGCCCAGCAGTTCGGATTAAACTGGGCCAAATTTTTTGCCCAAATCATCATTTTCGGGATCGTTTTCGCGATCCTCAGGGCGAAAGCATTCGGTCCGATCATGGCGATGCTAGAGTTGCGTCGCCAGCGCATCGCGGAAGGCGAAGCAGCCTTGGCGAAGATCAAGGAAGATCAGGAAAATGCGGAGGCCCTGGCTCAAGCCAAGGTGGACGAGGCCAATGCTGAAGCGGATCGCTTGATCGAAGAAGCTCGCGCCAATGGGGACAGCCTCAAAGAGAAAAGGACCCAGGAAGCCGCTGCAGAGGCCAACAACATCATCGCGAAGGCGAAAGAGGCGTCCCAACTCGAGCGCGAGCAAGCGCTCGCTTCGCTGAAGAAAGACTTTGGGAGGTTGCTCGTTGATACGACGACGAAGGTGACCGGCAAGATCTTGAACAAGGAAGATCAGCAGAAGATCAATCAGGAAACAGCTGGCCAAATCGCCCTCTAAGCCTTCCGGGCGCAACGAACCATGAAAGTCAGCAAAGATGCACTCAGAACCGCTCGCCAGTTGTTGCAGGCGACGCTCGTGAATGGGTTGCTTGAAGCCGATCGGGCGAGGGCTTTTGTTGGCAAAATTGCTGAGAAGAAGCCGCGTGGTTATCTTCAAATTCTCAGCGCCTACGTGAATCTACTCCGACTGGAGCTGGGGAAGCGACACGCGGTGGTGGATAGCGCGATCGAACTCGGGGCTGACCTGCAGAGCAGTGTTATGGCGGATCTCCGCAAGAAATACGGCAAAGATTTGACCTTTGAATTCAAAAGCAACCCCGAGCTTCTCGGCGGCATGCGAGTGAAGGTAGGGAGCGATGTTTGGGACGGAAGCGTCCGGGCTCGCCTCCAGCAACTCCAAGATAAATTTAGTTAAATAACGCAGAAATGAGCACTCTCCTCCAGGAACTGGAATCGGAAATCGCCGGACTGAAAACTTCGGTTACCAAGTCGAATGTCGGCGTCGTCCGCCAAATTGGTGATGGTGTCGCCAAAATCGAAGGGCTGAGCGACGTCATGTTGAACGAGATGATCGAGTTCCCTGGCGGACTCTATGGTCTGGCCCTCAACTTGGAAGAAACCGAGGTTGGTTGTATTTTGTTAGGCGACGGTCTGGACGTTTCCGAAGGTGACGAAGTGAAGACCACGGGACGGTTGCTCTCTGTCCCGGTCGGAAAACACCTTCTCGGACGCGTGGTAGATGCCCTCGGCCAGCCCTTGGACGGAAAGGGTGAAATCGTTAGTGAAACGACTTATCCGGTTGAGAAGATTGCACCCGGCATTTTGCCTCGACAGTCGGTTGGTGTTCCGGTCCAAACCGGAATTATGGCAATCGATGCGATGATCCCGATTGGTCGCGGACAGCGGGAGTTGATCATTGGCGACCGTTCGACGGGAAAAACTACCATTGCGGTCGATACGATTATTTCCCAAGCGAAACAGAATCAGGCGGCAGCCGCAGGAGATCTCAAGGACCACAAGCCGGTCTACTGTGTCTACGTGGCCGTGGGCCAGAAGCGGGCCAATATTGCCCGGACCATTGCCACCCTCGAAGCTGCGGGTGCAATGGAGTATACGATCATTGTCTCGGCGACCGCTTCCGACCCAGCCACGAACCAGTATTTGGCTCCCTATGCCGGTTGCGCCATGGGTGAGTGGTTCATGGATCAGGGTTTGGACGCTCTGATCGTTTATGATGACCTTTCCAAACACGCTGCGGCCTACCGCCAGGTGTCGCTCGTTCTGCGCCGCCCATCCGGTCGTGAGGCCTACCCGGGTGACGTTTTCTATCTTCACAGCCGCCTTCTCGAACGTTCAGCCCGGATGAGCGAAAAGCACGGAGGAGGTTCGTTGACTGCATTGCCGATCATCGAAACTCAGGCTGGTGACGTTTCCGCTTACATTCCGACGAACGTGATTTCGATCACGGACGGTCAGATTTTCCTGGAAACCGATTTGTTCTACCAGGGGATTCGTCCGGCAATTTCGGTTGGTCTTTCCGTCAGCCGGGTTGGCTCGGCCGCCCAAACCAAGGCCATCAAGAAGGTGTCCGGCACAATCAAACTGGATCTCGCTCAGTTCCGGGAACTGCAGGCTTTTGCTCAGTTCGGATCCGATCTCGACGAGGGAACCAAAGCAACGATTAAGCGAGGCGAGCGTATCGTGGAACTCTTTAAGCAGAATCAGTATTCTCCAATCCCGATGGAGGTTGAAGTTGCATTGCTTTGGACGGTCCAAAACGGTGGTTTCGATAACGTTGACGTGGAGCGGATTAAAGAATGCCAGGGACAGTTGGAAGAGTTTCTCACCAACCGGAAGTCCGATCTTCTCGGGAAAATCCGCAATGAGAAAGCCTTGAGCGATGAGATCGTCAGCGGCTTGAAAGAAGCGCTGAGCGATTTCAAAAAGACGTGGAAGTAAGTTCGTCCTGACTCGATCACCGATTACCAAACCTTAAAGAAGTGGCCAGCACACGCGACATTCGCCGACGAATCAAGTCGGTCAAAAATACGGCGCAGATCACCAAAGCCATGCAGTTGGTGGCGGCGTCGAAAATGAAGAAGGCGCAGGACCAAGCCACCGCAGGTCGTTCTTACGCCGACCTCATGAATAAGGTGTTGGTCAATCTGAAGGACCAGACCGAAGAGGATCAGCACCCACTCCTGGCCGAACGGGGTGAAGGGAACGAGTTGATGCTTGTCATCACCACCGACAAAGGACTTTGCGGCGGTCTCAATACCAACTTGTTGCGAAAGGTTACCGACAACGAGAATGAGGACGTCGAGATCGTCACAGTCGGGAGGAAAGGGAAGAACTCTTTGGCTCGTCTTGGCAAAAAGCTGATCGCGGATTTTCACGTCCATGATCCCGTTCATTTCAGCGAGTCCAAACTCGTTTCCCAGTTTCTCATCAATCAGTTCCTGGAAGGAAAATTCACCAAGGTCTCCGTCGCCTTTACGAATTTCATCAACACGATCAAGCAAGAGCCAACCCTGGAGACCCTTCTTCCCGTTCGCCCGATCGATTTGGGTCGCGACAAAGACTTCATTGGGATGGGCGACGATAAGTCCGTCGAATTGGTAGGCGGCAGTGCTGGTCCTGCGGGTTACATCTTCGAACCAACTCCGGAAGTGGTGCTCGATACCATCATTCCACTCTATCTGAATTATCAGGTTTATCAGATGCTTCTTGAAAGCCGTGCCTCTGAGCACAGTGCACGGATGGTTGCGATGAAGAGCGCGACCGACAATGCGAAGGAGATGATTGGCGATTTGACCCTGGCCTACAACAAGCAGCGGCAGGCCGCAATTACCTCCGAACTGCTGGAAATCACGACTGCGATGAAAGCACTCGAGTGATCCCATCCTTTCCCACCACATAAGAATTTTTACGACCCACAATAATGAGTAACAACGAGGGACATATCGTTCAAGTCATCGGCCCGGTGATCGATGCCGACTTCAGTAAGGCAGACAAGCTGCCGAAAATCTACAATGCCATTGAGGTAGAGTATGAGCTCTACGGCAAGCCCAACAAGTTGACACTTGAAGTGCAATCGCACCTTGGCGACGGCTGGGTTCGCGCCGTGGCCATGTCGACTACCGAAGGGTTGAAGCGCGGCATGAAAGTCACTGATACGGGAGATGCGATCACAGTACCCGTTGGTGAAGCCGTTTTAGGTCGAATTTTCAACGTCACGGGTGAGCCTCAAGACGAGAAAGGGGAAGTCCGCGCGGCAAAACGCTACCCAATTCACCGCCCCGCGCCCCCGCTGACCGAGCAATCAACTTCCGCTCAAGTTCTGGAAACCGGGATCAAGGTGATTGACCTGATCTGCCCCTTTACGAAGGGTGGAAAGGTGGGAGCGTTCGGTGGTGCTGGTGTCGGCAAGACCGTCATCATCATGGAACTGATCAACAACATCGCAAAGGGACACGGGGGTTACTCCATCTTCGCAGGGGTTGGAGAACGGACCCGGGAAGGAAATGATCTCTACCAGGAGATGAGTGAATCCGGCGTTATTGACCAAAATGACATCAGCAATTCCAAAGTGGCGCTGGTTTACGGACAGATGAACGAGCCTCCGGGCGCACGTCTCCGCGTGGCGCTTTCCGCCTTGGCCATGGCCGAGTATTTCCGGGATGAGAAGAATCAGGACGTTCTCCTCTTCGTGGATAACGTTTTCCGTTTCTCCCAGGCTGGATCAGAGGTCTCCGCACTTCTCGGCCGGACGCCCTCTGCGGTGGGATACCAGCCAACTCTCGCTTCTGAGATGGGAGCGATGCAGGAACGCATTACTTCAACGAACAAAGGTTCGATTACTTCGTTCCAGGCGGTCTACGTTCCGGCAGATGACTTGACCGACCCTGCTCCGGCAAACACCTTCGCTCACCTGGATTCTACGGTGGTGTTGGAACGTTCCCTCGCCGAACTAGGGATTTATCCAGCGGTTGATCCGCTCGCATCCACGTCCACCGCCCTGGCGCCAGATGTGGTTGGTGAAGAGCACTACGAGGTCGCTCGTGGCGTTCAGAACGTGCTTCAGCGTTACAAAGATCTCCAGGACATCATCGCGATTCTAGGAATGGACGAGCTCAGTGATGAGGACAAGTTGATCGTCTTCCGAGCCCGGAAACTTCAGCGCTTCCTCTCCCAGCCGTTCAGTGTTGCGGAGATTTTCACGGGCACTCCCGGTGAGTATGTTTCGATCGAGGAAACCGTGCGTGGTTTCAAGGAAGTGCTCGATGGAAAGCACGACACCGTGCCGGAAATGGACTTCTACATGAAGGGCGGGATTGATACCGTTCTGAAGAAGAAGGAAGCCAAGTCCTAACCCCTTTTTCTTATGCCCATTCATCTCGAGATCGTTACACCTGAAGGTAAGAATTTCTCCGACGAAGTCGATATCGTCGTTGCCCCGGGGATTGAAGGTGAATTGGGGGTACTGTCGAGCCATGCTCCACTCGTCACAACACTCAATCCTGGTGAACTGCGTTACATTCACAAAGGTGAGGAGCATTACTTGGCCGTTGGCGCAGGCGTTCTCGAAGTCACGGCGAAGAGCGTTTCCGTGTTGACCGATTTGGCCATTCGTGATGCTGAGATTGACGAAGCAGCCGTGCAAGCCGCTCTCGAGAGCGCCCAATTGGCTTTGGAAGAGAAGCACGATGTTGAAGAACTGGCTGCGGTGCAGTTGGCGATCCAGAAATCGATGGCTCAGTTGCAAGTCAAGCGACGCCGCAAGCATCTCTAAGAACTGCCTCGCGAGCGGCACTTGATATTTGGCGGAGGGCAGCTTGGGTAGCGGGATGCGCCCCTTCGTCTTTGCCTTCCTCCTAGCGTTCTCCGCATCCGGTTTCGCCGCCCCAAAGCCCAATTTGATCTTCATCATGGCCGATGACCTTGGCTATGGAGATTTGGGATGCTTCGGTTCAACGAAAATCCGCACGCCTCACCTGGACCAAATGGCCTCCCAGGGAATGACGCTGACTGATTTTTACTCCGGCTCGACCGTTTGTGCACCTTCCCGTTGCGTTCTCATGACCGGCCTTCACACAGGTCATGCCTGGGTCCGGGGAAACGCCAATGGCGATTCAAAACAAACCCTGCAGCCGGACGAAATCACGGTTGCCGGGAAGCTGAAGGAAGCCGGATACGCCACGGCGCTTTGCGGAAAATGGGGACTGGGAGAACTGGATTCGACCGGACATCCGCTAAAGCAGGGCTTCGATTATTTTTATGGCTACCTCAATCAGCGCCATGCCCACAATTTCTATCCGGAGTTTCTCATCGAGAATTTCGAGAAGGTGGAGCTCCGCAATGTCGATGCTCCGGAATGGGACGCGCTGAAGAAAAAGCACGGCTACCCTGATGATGGAGCAGGCTGGGCCGCTCCCGACAAACGGATCGACTACACCCATGATTTGATCGTCGAAAAAGCGTTCGAGTGGATCGAGCAGAATCACGAAACGCCCTTTTTTCTCTATCTCCCCTTCACGATTCCTCATGCCAACAATGAGGCTGGCCGTGGAATTGGAGATGGCCAGGAAGTTCCGGATTACGGGATCTACGCGGACAATGATTGGCCAAATCCTGACAAGGGCCAGGCGGCTATGATTACCCGGATGGACTCCGATATCGGCAAGTTGTTTGCCAAGCTGAAGAAACTGGGGATCGACAAAAACACGCTGGTGATGTTCACAAGCGACAATGGGCATCACAAGGAAGGCGGCAATGACCCGGAATTTTTTGACGCCAATGGGCCCCTGCGAGGAATGAAACGAGATCTCTACGAAGGTGGGATTCGCGTTCCGACTATCGCCCGCTGGCCTGGGAAGATTGCCGCCAATTCAACCTCGAGTCACCCATCCTACTTTGGCGACCTGTTGGCGACTGCTTGTGATCTGGCCGGGATCGAAGTCCCCAAGAACCGCGATTCGATATCCTTCCTTCCCGTCCTGACTGGAAGCGGAGAACAGAAGACTCACGACTACCTCTACTGGGAGTTCTACGAGCAAGGAAGTCGGCAAGCAGTGCGATTCGGGGAATGGAAAGCCATTCGCGAGCCGATGATCACGGGCGAAATCGCTCTCTACAACCTCGCCGAAGACTTAGGAGAATCCACCAATCTTGCCGATCAGTATCCCGAAAAGGTGCAACAAGCAGCGAAAATGATGGAAGAGGCCCATCGGCCCGATCCCAACTGGCCACGGCCAAAGCCGAAGCCTGCGAAAAAACCTTGAGGTTGGCTTTCGCCTACTGCTTCAGCTGATCGTTCAATCGCAAGCGCTGGTCCTCTTCGAATTCTTTGAACTTGGCCTCGATCTCTTCAAGCCGGTCCAAATGGGAACGGTGCTCGTCCCAGTAACGATCCATCAGTTCGCGATACTTCTCGCTGAGCGGAGGAAAGTTCTCCTTCTCCACTTGGAGCTTTTGCCGTAGCTGATCCCATAGGGCGTTTTCCGCCTTCCGAGCTTCGTGATAGCGCTCGCGAACTTCCCAAAACTGCGCATCCAGCGAGCGACGGACCGTGTTTTCGTGAGCGAGTTTCGACTTCGTAGAATCGATCGAAACAAAACTCCGGGATCCCACTACATTTTCCGATTGATAGGGCAGCTGGTGCTCCACGACCAGCGATTCTCCAGGTAAAACCTGATGCCGTGTGATGATGGTGACCGAAGATTCCTTGAGAATTTGGGCCTCCGAAGCGCCCAACGAAATCAAGCCCACAAACCCTCTCGCCATTCCTTCGAATCCGCCGGTTTGCTTTGGATACGGACTCCTTACCACGCTGCCATCACTCTTAATGAATGCGGTTTCGACGACGAATTTCACGGGAATGTCCGTCACGCTGTGAATTGGAATGCGAACGGTTTGCAGGCCTTTGGGCTCCGAAAATTCCGCCTCTCCCAGCTCAATTCGTCCTCGGCAGGTTTCGTTCATTTGAACGCGCAACGGTTCAGATTCATCCATTTTGTCCGGGGGGCCGAACAAATCACGGGAAGAAACAATGATGGGTTCGTCTTGGGCAGAAGAAACCGCCGCACAAAAAACGGCGAAAAGAGCAATCAAAATGGGCATCGAACAAAGGGGGGGAATGGGTGGTAAAGACCAGTTTAAGACAGGTTAACGACTTGGACGGTTGCGTTCAAGTTTCTCCTCAATTCCAGGTTCTCTCCCGCCGAAACCCATGGGCAACATTGGTCGCGGCAGTGGGAAGAATGAGTCTTTTTCCTTTCAGGAATCAAGCGTTTGTTTTGCTCAAGATTCACTCCGCCCCAAAGGCGACGGGACGGCCCCCCCATTTTAATATGACCCCTGTGCGACTCCCCGGGGTTGCTCCGCAGCCCGCTTCACGCTAAAGCTACGCCCATGAAGCTCCTCATCGCCGCTCTGACGCTTGGATTCCTCAGTCTTGTTGTTTCCTCCGCCAAGGAGCCACGAAACATCATTCTCATTCTGACCGACGATCATCGCTACGATGCTCTCAGTTTCATGGGGCACCCGTTTCTGGAAACGCCGAATCTGGATCGCTTGGCCAAGGACGGTGCCCATTTCCAAAACGCCTTCGTCACCACTTCACTCTGTTCACCCAGCCGAGCCTCTATCCTGACGGGGCTTTACGCTCACAATCATCGGGTGGTCGACAACTACAATCCCGTGGATGAAAACCTCCTTTTCTTCCCCCAATTGCTCCAAAAAGCGGACTACGAAACCGGCTTCATCGGGAAATGGCACATGGGAGACGAAGAAAGGCCTCAGCGGGGATTCGATCACTGGGTGAGTTTCAAAGGACAGGGAATCTATTGGCCACACGAAGAGGGGCTGAAGGTAAAAGGACGCTACGTCCCTCAAGCCTATCGCTCGGGGATCAACGTCAATGGGAAAAACGTGGACCAAAAAGGCTATATCACCGACGAACTCACGGATTATGCCGTCGATTGGTTGGAGAGTCTGGAGAAAGACCAGCCCTATTTCCTCTACCTCTCGCACAAAGCCGTTCATGCCGATTTTCTTCCGCCGAACCGATTTGCCTACCGTTATGAAGACGAGGAGTTCCCGCTTCCAAAGACGTGGGCGGATGACCCGGATGCCTTCCGCGATGTTCCGATGTGGGTCAAGAATCAGCGGAACAGCCGCCATGGCGTCGAGTTTGCCTACTATACCGACCTGGACCTGGAAAACTACTACAAGCGCTACTGCGAGACGGTTCTCGCCGTCGATGAAAGCACCGGTCGCCTTCTCGATCTCCTCGAGAAGCGGGGCGAACTCGAATCCACTCTCGTCATCTACCTCGGCGACAATGGATTCCTTTTCGGCGAGCATGGCTTGATCGATAAGCGCTGCGCCTATGAGGAATCGGTTCGAATTCCCATGATGATGCACTGTCCGGAGATCATTGATGCAGGAACTACGGTTCCCGAAGTGGTTGCCAACATCGATGTCGCTCCCACGTTGCTCGAAGTGGCCGGGATCGAGGCTCCGGAAGTGATGAACGGTCGCAGTTTTCTTCCCCTGGCAAAGGGAGAGGATGTGGAATGGCGCGATTTTCTGCTCTACGAATACTACTGGGAACGGAATTATCCGCAAACGCCGACGATGCATGCCCTCATTGGCAATCGATACAAATACATTCGCTACCACGGAATTTGGGATACTGACGAGCTCTACGATATCGAGTCTGATCCTTTCGAGCGAATCAATCTCATCAACGCTCCGGATCATGCCGAACGAATCGAAGCGATGAATCACCGAATGTTCGAGATTTTGGAGGAAACTACCGGAATGGAGATTCCGCTCGAGGGCGATCGCGGAACGAAGTTTTATCATCGCAAAGAAGACGGGACCAAGGGAGCCCCGTTTCACGAGTGGATGTTGCGTGAAGCGGGAACGACTGGCCGATAGCTGTCTCGGAAACGAAACCCGATGGACAGCTGGGACAATCAGTGAAGCAAAGGGCTTGTTTGTTATGGTTTTTATAATACCTTAGATTATGAATACCTCTGAACTCGTTATTCGGCGCACATACGCCACCAAAGGAGCTTCGTTGGAAAAGTTGCTCTTCGTCCTCGTTGCTTGCTTTCTTTCCTACCAGCTCTTCGCGGACGACGTGATGAATGGATTCAATGGGTTTGTCGGCTCGAAGAAAGAAGCGTTCAAGGCGCAGAAAGTAGTCGAAATCTGCGCTTCGGCCAAGGCCGCTGGCGTTGATTTCGTCGACAAACGAGGGGACCTTACCCAGACGCTTCGCAACATTTCCGAAGGAAAGAAGAATGATTCTAGCCGCCGCTCCGCTGATCATTTCCAATACCCGCTAACGGAAGAAGAGATTACCTATTTGGCAGATCACTTGGTCGTTCTTGACGGCCAGGTGATACCAAAACGGTGAATTCCGGTCAATCGGGATCTCGCGAGTCTGAATTGTAGTTGCGCGACTAGCAGTTCCACCACTGAATGGAGTTCGTCATTTCGCTGTTACCAGCGAAGGAGAACCCGCTTCATTCGTGATGAAAAACTACCGAAAAACCTCTCGCCGTAAATTCGTTCAAGGTGCTGCCGCCGCAATCGCGGCTCCCACCATCATTCCTGCCTCAGTCCTCGGGCAAGGTAAAACTCCCGCTCCCAGCAACCGAGTCGCCATGGGCTTCATCGGCATGGGAAATCGAGGCTACGGCGTCATGGGAGCCTTCCTAGGCAATGAAAACGTGCAACCTCTCGCGGTCTGCGATGCCCACGAGAAGCATTATGGACGGAATTCCTTCGATGAAGGCCGCGTTTACGGGCGGGACGGCGGCAAACAGCAGGTCGATACGAAGACCGGTAACACGGATTGCGCCACCTACATGGACTATCGGGAGTTGTGCGCTCGGGATGACATTGATGCCGTGATGGTCGCAACCCCGGATCACTGGCACGCCTTGATTACGCTGGAAGCCCTGCGCAATGGCAAAGATGTCTACTGCGAAAAGCCGGTGACTCACTTCTTCGCCGAAGGGCAAGCGGTCTACAAGGCGGTCGCGGAAAAAAACGCGATTTTCTCGGTCGGCTCACAGCAACGCTCCGATCAGAAATTTCGGCATGCCGTCAATGTGGTCCGTAACGGATTGCTCGGGAACGTTCAGAAGGTTGAGGTAGGTCTGCCCCGCGGGAAAACCGCACCAGACGGAGATCCCACCCTCAAAAAAGCTCCGGAAAACTACGATTGGTGGTGTGGACCGAGCCCCGTTTTGCCCTACATGGCGGCTCGTCATCACTGGTCCTGGCGCTGGCACACGGCCTATGGCCGCGGTCAATTGATGGACTGGATCGGTCATCACAATGATATCGCTCACTGGGGGCTCGGGATGGAAAACAGCGGTCCCATTAGCGTCGAAGCGAAAAATTGGGACTACACCACTACTGCTGAAATCTACGATACGCCCGTCGATTACACCGTGGTTTCCAAATATGCTGGTGATATTGAAGTCGAGATTTCCACGAAATTGACGAGTGGCTGCAAATGGATCGGAGAAGACGGCTGGATCTGGGTCACCCGTGGTCAGATCGAAGCTTCCAATCCGGAATGGCTCGTGGAGGGTTTTGATCCCGGTGACGTGAAGGTCTACGAGTCGAAATACCATCAGCGCAATTTCATCGATTGCGTGATGGCTCGGAAAGAAACCGTGGCCCCGGCAGAGAACGGACATCGTTCCATCACTCCCGGCCACTTGGCTTACGTCTCCCAGGAACTCGGTCGTTCCGTCAAGTGGGATCCGGCCAAGGAACAGGTCATCGGAGATGACAGCGCTCAGGCAAAACTGATGGAGTTGCCGTATCGAGGAGACTGGAAAATCAGCTGACTCACTCTGTTTTTACCCTTTCAGCCTGGCGGGATCGAACCATCGATCTCGTCAGGTTGTTTTCTGATCAGTTCAGTCCTCGGTGGGACATCAACTCTTCGGCTTGCCCGAAATCGAGATTCAGATCCCACTCCGCCCGCTTCGAGGAATCGACCAATAATTTGCAGAAGGAGTGGAGCAACTGCTCGTTGAGATCGAACTCCAAACCCTGGCCATTCTGCGGGTGCATGCAGAGGATCTGGCTGCCATGAGGACTTTCCTTCAGGGCGACCTTGCTCACCAAAATGGGCTCGTCGCCCAATGGGAACACGTGGCTTTCCTGATATTGCGTTTTAAAATCCGCTTTTTCGACCGCTTCCAGATGCTGTTGGGCAATCGCGATCGGCTCAATCGGCTTCTTTTTGACCTCTTTGGGCTGGCGGCTCTTCAGCATGTTCAGCAGGGCCGCCCAAAGAATGCGGACATAACGACGAGTCAGCCAGAAGCGAAATTCCGAGCTCTGTCGGCCCGAAGTATTGAGGCGGAAAAGTAGTCTGTCCTCTTCGGGGACAAACGTGATCTGCATTTGGTGAAGCTGACTCATTGGATGGCTTTCATCCTAGCCGGACTTCCCCGAAATGTCCACTTTCTCGCCAAATTCGCCAAATCCGAATGGCTCTCGGCCCCAACGGCTAAAGCGCTTCTCGAATCAGGTTCTCCAGCTTCACCATGTCCGCCGCGAACTTGCGAATTCCTTCGGCCGTCTTCTCAGTGGCCATGGCGTCCTCGTTCAGGAGAAAGCGGAAGTTCTTCTCCGTGATTTCGATCCGTTCCAAATCGGTCGCGGCGGCTTCATCCGGATCCAGTTTGCGAGGCACCTCACCATCCGTGTTCTGCAGCGTTTCGAGCAAATCCGGACTGATGGTCAGAAGATCACAGCCCGCTAACTCCAGAATCTGACTGGTATTGCGAAAACTGGCACCCATCACTTCGGTCGGGTAGCCGAACTTCTTGTAGTAGGCATAAATCTGATTGACGGACTGAACCCCGGGATCGTCAGCACCGGTGTATTCTCTCCCGGTATCCTTCTTGTACCAATCGTAAATCCGTCCCACGAAGGGAGAGATGAGCTGAATTCCGGCTTCGGCACAGGCCACCGCCTGAACTAGGCTGAACATCAGCGTCAAATTGCAGTGAATGCCTTCGTCTTCCAATTGATCAGCGGCGCGAATCCCTTCCCAGGTCGATGCCACTTTGATGAGGACGCGATCGCGATCGACGCCTTCCCTTTCATACAATTCAATGATGCGACGAGCCTTCTCAATCGAGCCGTCGATATCGAAGGAGAGCCGAGCATCGACTTCCGTTGAAACGCGACCAGGAACGATTTCGAGAATCGCTTTTCCGAACAAAATCAGGACCCGATCAATGATCGAATGAACCAGCGCGTCCCCACTGGCCCCGGAATCGCGCAACTCATCAATCGCCTGATCCAACAAATGCCGGTATTCCGCCTGCTGAGCAGCTTTCAAGATGAGGGACGGATTCGTCGTCGCATCTTGAGGCTCATACTTGCGCATCGATTCGAAATCCCCGGTATCCGCGACAACGGTGGTGAATTGCTTCAGTTGGTCCAATTGGCTCATGGTAACAACCTAGGTGGCGGAAGCATGAAGACAACCCGCAAAATCGCGAAGGTTATGTCACATCCCATGCCGGAGAAGCACGCCCATTCCCGTTCCTGGATAGTAGAAATTCACAATCGCGGCGACGAGGAAAAAGTCGACGATCAGGTGGACGATGAGTACCCAAAGCAGACTCTCGGACTTCTCAAACATGCTGCCCTGGGTCCAGGCAAAGAGATAAACGATGACGACGCCCGCCCCGGTAAAGGCCATGTCGAAAAGGACCGCCGTGTAAACAACGGCTTGGACCGCATTCGCGATCTGGTAGCGAAACAGGCTCCGAAGCACCGCATAAACCACATTCACGAAAAACAGCTCGTCCCAGATTCCCACCATGTTGATCCCGAGAAACAACCGCCGAATCTCCGCAAAATCCTTCTCCGGCGAAAGTGTCCAGTGGGCAAAGAGCTGGTCGTTAAAGAGCTCCAGATTGACCCAGCCGTAGAACTTGATGACCAACCAGGAGAGAGGAATCGAAAGAACCGTGTAGACCACATCGATCTTTCGGAAATTTCCTGGCCAGATTCGGTAGCGAATCAGACCAGGATCGGTTCGAGCAAAGAACAGCGGCGGACCGAAGGCGACAATGGCAAAGGGGATGCCGAGTTGGAGAAAATTCGCGTTGGAGAGCGATGTCTGGATGTCGCAAATCGCTAGAATGGCGGTACAAGCGAGGAGGACGCTGAGACGGCGGCGCAGTTTGCTGGATTCGTCGCGTTGCACGAGGAACAGACATGCGCCCCAGATGAGGAACCCTATACCGAGCCAGATCATGGCGGCGAAACCGCTGGTTTCTCCAGCGACGGGAATCGCAAGGATCGTGGAAAGAACGAACGTGGCCAGGATGGCGACCCGATGGCGGGTCAGTTCAAGGGGAGCTTCGTGAACCTGAGTTTGGAGAGACACGGGGCATTCTGCCGCAAGCGATGCCCCCGTCAATCAGTGGATTGCCACGACCTCGGAAACTTGCGCCAACGGTTGGGAATCATCCGCTAGCTGATGCCCCACCCAAAGCAGTCCTGCCGCAATCACCAAGCGGATGCCGGTAGCGATTAGGCGAATGCGGAAGTGAAAGGCAAGTGTCTCCATGAATGATTCTTAACCCTGGACGGATCGATTATCAAACACTTGTCTGAAATTTGGTAAAATTATTATAATTGTTAATCCCGCAATTTCCGGAACAGACCTCTCTTCTTCTCTTCATTCTCATTGACGTTGAGAACTTCCACCGTGGCCCCGTCATCGACTTCGTAGACGTTGTCGATATCCTCATAGAGAACATTGCTCATCGAACCCCTAGCCCGAGAGTTCGTCATTTTCAGGATCGTTTTCCCTCGACGAAATCCGCTCTCGGAAATCGCGATGCGATAATCCAGGTTCTTTCCGGTACCAATCGAGCGGGCAAACCGGACAAAATCCTGGGCATAACACCGATCCACCAAGACATTCGACGGAACATTCACCTGAATCACCTTATCGGCAGCTTTCAGGAACGAGCAGCGGGAAATGATGACGTTTCCTCCGCTCCCCTCCTTTACCGTGATGGCATCCTCGCCGACATCCCGAACCTGAATATTGGTCAGTCGCGTGGTTTTTCCGTCCTGAACGTAGAGATGAACTCCATCCGCTGATGGCGTATCGAGAATGAGGTTACTCAACTCCGCGCCGGGTTCGAGAATGAACATCGGCTTCTGGTGCTCGCTCTGCGAACCGTCTCCCATTCGTTTGGGATCAGCCACGTAACGGACAAATTTTCCGCTCGGAAGCCTTCCATCGAACGTCTCTCCGGATTTCACCACGATCGGTTCCGTGAGATTGACCGTTTTCCCATACTGCTTGAGGGCCGGAGTAAACAGTCCCTGACCAGTAGCGGAGGAGAGGGAGAGAAGGGTGAGAGCAAAGAGAAGGCGGATCATGAGTGGTAGGATAGCCAGTTGGTTTTAGACGGGCAAAGGCGCGTCGCAATCAGAAAAAGGTGAATCAAGAAGTCGCTCATGCCCGGATGTCAGGATGTCAGGATTCGGGCAGGAGCGAAAAGCGGTGAAGGGTGGTCTGACGGTAGGTTTCTCCGGGACGAAGCAGCGTGCTTGGAAAGGCCGGTTGATTTGGCGAATCCGGAAAATGCTGACATTCCAAACAGAGCGCGTCATGAGAACCGTAGCTGAGATCTCCGGATTGACGCTTCATCCCGTTTGCGGTGTAGAGTTGGAGGCCCGGAGCAGTCGTGAACACTTCCATGACGCGACCTGATTCCGGATCTTCGACCCGCGCGGCCCGGCGTAAAGACTCGCTCTGGTCCGCTCGGAGGACGTAGCAGTGATCATACCCTCCCCCATCGACTTCAGCGATCCGTTCGACAATGCTTTGCGACTTCCGAAAATCGAACGGCGAATCCATGACCGGCTGAAATTCTCCCGTGGGTATTTTGCGCGAATCAATCGCCAGGATCGCATCCGCCTCTAGCTGCAGCCGATGCTTCAGAACCGGCCCGGAAGCGGCCCCGCCCAAGTTCCAATAGGCGTGATTGGTGAGATTCACGTGAGTGGGATGATCCGTGGTCGCTTCATAGCTCATTTGCAACGAATCGGCGCTGAGTCGATACGTCACCACCGCCGTGAGCGTTCCCGGAAATCCCTCATGCCCATCGGGACTGGTGAGCGTAAAACGAACCCCGTCCTCGATCTCTCCAGCCTCCCAAACCTGCTTCTGAAAGCCGGTTTTCCCCCCGTGGATGTGCACCTTCGTCTTGGCGTTCACGGTCTCCAGGTCAAACCGCTTGCCATCGATCGAGAATCCTCCGCCATCGATCCGATTCGCAAAACGCCCGACGATCGATCCGAACAACGGATGGCGTCCCAGATAGTCCGTCGGCTTCTCCAGATGAAGCGTCACGTTCTCCACCTTGCCCTCCCGATCCGGGACATATACTCCAATGAGCGTTGCTCCGTAGTCGATCACTTCCACCCGAAGGCCATTCGCATGAGTCAACGTAAAACTGCGCACTGTTCCTCCATCGTCCAACCCGTGAGGCTGTTCCTCCACCGTCACTTCTTCAGCGGAAACCGTGATCAGCAACCCAAGCAACAAAACAAATTGGCGGAGAAACATGTCCTCTTGTCTGATCCAATTGGGATTTCGTCAAGCTCGCACACGGCAGGAAACCTCACCGGCCCAAAAATCGGAGCTTGCAGCACGGAGGTTCTCCGGGATCTTGCACAAAGCCCTATGAACATCCCCGCCTTCTTCATCCTGTCCTGCCTACTTGGGCTCTCCACGCTCCAAGTTCAAGCTGAGGCCCCCGCCGAGATCACCTGGCGAACAATCCATATCGATGCCGATTTCCATGCCGAGGGAGCCTGCTATGGCGACATCGATAACGATGGCAACCACGACATCATCTGCGGTCCCTACGCCTGGTTGGGGCCGTTTTTCTCCGAGAAACTGGAGATTTACGCTCCGGTACCCTTCGACCCGAAACGCTACTCGCTCAATTTTCTGAGCTTCACCCACGATTTCAACGACGACGGCTGGCTCGACGTTCTGGTCCTGGGTTTTCCCGGGAAAGACTCCCGCTGGTATGAGAATCCCGGAAACGGACGGGAAGCGACGGAACATTGGCCCGTCCACATCGCCATGGCTCAAACCGACAACGAATCTCCCACCTTCACGGACCTTACCGGCGACGGCGTCCCGGAGATCGTCTGCTCCGTCAATGGCGTTTTTGGCTATGCCACGCCCAATTCTGAAGCTCCCACCGAGCCGTTCACCTGGCACCCCATCAGCCCCGAAAAAGCAACCGGCGGCAAGTTCACCCATGGAATGGGAGTGGGCGACGTCAATGGTGACGGGCGGATGGATCTGCTCGAAAAAGGGCGCTGGTGGCGGCAGCCGGAGTCGCTCGAAGGAGATCCCGTTTGGAAAAGTCATCGCACCGAGTTCTCCGGCGGCGGTGGAGCCCAAATGTATGCCTACGACTTCGATGGGGACGGCGACAACGACGTCCTGACTTCTCTGGCCGCCCACGCCTATGGCCTCGCCTGGTATGAGCAAGTCACCGAAGACGGTCGGCAGAATCTCAAGCAGCGTCTCATCATGGGAAAAGATCCTGGCGAGAAGTCCCACGGCATCGCCTTCAGCCAACTTCATGCCCTCGACCTCGCCGACATCGATGGGGACGGGATCAAGGACATCGTGACCGGGAAGCGTTACTGGGCCCATGGCGGGAAAGATCCGGGAGCGGCCGACCCCGCCGTTCTTTACTGGTTCCAGACCGTGCGCGGCGAAGAAGGAGTCGACTTCGTCCCTCATCAGATCGACGATGATTCCGGCGTGGGCACTCAGGTGATGACCGGCGATGTCAATGGTGACGGTTTCCTCGACGTCATCGTTGGAAACAAGAAAGGCACCTTCCTCCATCTCCAACAGCGGCCGGTTTCCGCCGAAACAGCCCCTTGAGGACCCCCGATCTTCTCTCCCGGAAATTCACGCTCGAAAAGTCCTTGGCAGAGCAGATTTCCCCACTTTAGTCGGCCCAAACTGCGCAAAGCCCAAATCTCATGAGTCTCACCCAAAAAAAGCTGGTCAATGATCCCCTGAAAGTCGCCGACGAACTCCTCGAAGGACTCGTTGAAGCCTACGATGGAGAATGTGTCAAAGTCGGTCGACGATCGATCGTCAAAAAGGATATTCCCGAAGACAAAGTGGCTCTTTTAGTCGGTGGCGGCAGCGGTCACGAGCCAATTTACCATGGATTGGTCGGTCGTAACCTGGCCGATGGAGCGGCGTGTGGCGATATTTTCGCAGCCCCCACTCCCGACATTGTGCTCGAAGCCACCACTGCGGTGAACAAGGGCAACGGCGTCCTCTATCTGTATGGCAACTACGCCGGTGACGTGATGAACTTCGACATCGGTGCGGAAGACGCCGAGGATGAGGGGATCGATGTTCGCACGGTATTAATTTGGGATGACGTTTGTTCGGCCCCTCACACGGAAAAGGAAAAACGCCGCGGAATCGCCGGCTTAGTCCCCATCGTGAAGCTGGTCGGTGCGGCCTCGCAAACGGCAACCTCGCTCGATCAATTGGAAGCCGCCGCGAAGAAATCCGTGCTCATGACCCGTTCCGTCGGCGTTTCCATGAGTCCGGGTTCGATCCCGGCAACCGGCCAACCCACCTTCGACATCGATGAAGACAAGATCGGCCTCGGCATGGGGATTCACGGGGAAACCGGCGTTGCTGAAATTCCGATGACCACGGCTGACGAACTGACGCCGATGATGCTGGATCTCATCTTCAAAGATTTCGAAGATGATGCGGACGTCGAAGGCCTGAAAGCGGACGACGAGATCATCTTCTTCGTCAACAGCTTGGGAGCGACGACGATGATGGAATGCCTGATATGCCTACGCAAGGCCAAGGAAATTCTCAATGCCCGGGGAATCAAGGTCTATGACACCATGGTCGGCCCACTCGTGACTTGCCAGGAGATGGCCGGCATTTCCTTCAGTATCACCAAACTCGATGACGAGCTGAAGAGCTACTGGGACCCAGCTTGCGAATCGATCTGTTTCAGCAAGATGGAGACGATCGCCTGAGCGGTCGCATCCTTACTGATTTCAACAATTTCAGGCTTCCCGTGAATCAGACTGGACCCGAGAGGGATTCCGACTAAGGATGAACTCTCAGACTACGAATCCTTTCTATGGCTAAAGATACTCTCAATGCTGCCGAAGTGACGGCAATGCTTCATCTCGTCGCCGACGCAATCATCGTCGCCGAACCTCTTCTCTCACAAGCCGATCGCGATTTGGGGGATGGGGACCACGGACTGGGAATGGCCCGAGGGATGAATGCGGCCAAAGAAGCGCTCGCGGTCGGTGAGTTTACCACCGTCGATCAGCCTCTGGTGACAATGGGCCAGGCGATGATGTCCTCAATGGGCGGAGCCTCCGGAGTGGTTTTCGGCACGGTTTTTCGGGGAGGAAAAGTGCTCAAAGAACAAGCGAATCTGGATTCTGCTGGACTTGCCGCTTGGCTGCAATCCGCTGCTGAAGGCGTCATGAAACGAGGAGGTGCCAAACCCGGCGACAAAACGATGATCGACGCGCTGGTTCCAGCTGCCGACAAAGCCTCCGAAGTTGCCGGTCAACCACTCGGGGATGCGATCACCGCCGTAGCCGATGCCGCCGAAGCGGGCAAAGAAGCCAGCAAGGCGATGATTGCGACGATGGGACGTGCCAAGACGCTCGGAGAACGCTCTGTTGGTTTTCCGGACGCCGGCGCTCTGTCGATGACGATCATCTTCGGCACGATGCGCGACTACATCTGTAGTTGAGGCCGAAGCGGGAGAATCCTTAGCTCCCTCCGCGCTGATGGGAACGCTGCAAAGTTGGCGCGTTGCAATCAATGCGGCGCGATACGCTTATTCCACGTCAAGTGCTTTCGCCTCAGCGCCTTCTGCTGGCTGAATCTTGAGAAGGCTACAAATGGTGGAGTGAAGCTGGGTGCCTTGGATCTCACCGAGGTCAGAGCCGCCTCCCCCGTCTAAACGAAAGAAGAACGCCTGGCCTTTCATTCGAGAAGAGTCAGAGACCGCGTATCCGGAAGCGGCAAACGGTCCACCGGCTTCGGACGGGTCGAAGACTGGCTCCGATCCAGTTTCCGTGGTGAAGGCATAACCGGGCTTCAGAACCAGAAATCGATCGCCAAACATTCCGCCCCCATCTTTCCCGAGCCCCCACGTCGAAGGATAGTCGCCCTTGGCATAGGAGCGCCAGTAGATCCGCTTTTTCAGCTCTCCATCGTAACCTTCCTCAAAATCTTCTCGATCAACGCCTTCCGGAAGGTCCTTAAACCAGAGGTGGGCGACTCCGTCCGAAACCGCATAGGTGACTTGATCGCCCAGTTTCCCCATCAGCTCTCCATAGTTGATGAGCTTGTCGGAGTTGGCGGATCCATGATCCGTTGTGATCGCGACATAGAGTTTATCGCCTTCGTTGCTCAACTCCGGCCACTTCGCCTCCAGCTTTTCGAAGAACGTTTTCAGGGTCGAATCCAGCGTGGTGACCGCCGTCAGGGTATCCGGCTCTTTCGGACCATGCTCGCGCGCAGCGGTGTTGAGATCCTGGAGACTAGCCATCGCCAAGCGAATTTTCTGCTCTCCCTGATGACTCGACCACGCATCCAACAACGCGTTGAGACGGTCTTCGTCACTGCGCCCTTCGTCGTATTCCGAAAGATAGACATCGGCCGCATGCTCCGCAGGTTGCTCCTGAGAAAAGGGCCAGTCATGCACCAGCACGGACATTCCCTGACGCTTCGCAGTTGTCCAAATCGGCTCCGCCTTGAGGTAAGCCAACGCGGTGGGATAGCGTTCGATATCTTTCGTCTCCGGATGACGCATGGTGTCCCCGACGACTCCGTGAACGCTAGGAAGAACGCCCGTTGCTTGAGAAATCAAACTGGGAAATCGGATCGTCGGGAAGACGGGAATTAGCGAATCGGAGGTGCTGCCTCCTGTCGAATCCAAAAACGGCGTCTCCGCGTCTTCTACATAATCTCCGCGAAAACCGCTGACGTTGAGCCAGAGCACATAATTGTCTCCACGCTTCATGGGAGCCGAAGCCATCCCTCCCCCAGAGGAAGCCTCTCCATAAGAATTCGTATAAGAATAAGCGCCCCCTCCACTGCGGGTCGCGGGATTGAGGTCCGCCAGACTCAGATCATCATCCATCGCAACCCAGTCGATATAAACCGATTCCGTGCCGCCCCAGACAAACATGAGGGCCAATCCTGCTACCAAAGCCGAAACCAGAGCAGACGCCGAAGTAAAGGTGGAATTCATAGAAGCAGACTAGCATGCCACGGGATTGAGGGCAAGCTCGTCCCCCGAGGCAGCCGCACCAGGGATCGGAGCCCGTGTGAACATTGACTCCCTCCCCTTCCTGGGCTTCTCTCTTCTTCCCGGCCAGGATTGAATGGCTGATCTTCTATGGCCACCGCCTACAAATGCCCCGTTTGCATCTGGACCAGTCATCAAGGCAAGGTCACGGCGAGGCTGATCGATGACTTTGAAGAGGGAATCGCCGTAGGAGAAACCAAGAAGGAGGCGATGGAGCAACTGCGGGAATACCTGGTTTACCGCTCCAAAAAGGATGATTTCTTCTGGCTTGATCCTGATTTCGAGGAACCGGAAATTCGCCAGGTCCGCGTTCGGGTCGTTCCTGAGTATCACGACCACACGCGACGCTTTCCCTGTAAAGAGCCGATCTTGCTGAAGCTGCCCTGCGCCATCGGAAGGCGCTCGACCGCCCTGTGGGCCGCCTGCTTTCCGACCCTCGACCTGTATTTCGATTTCTACGATAAGAGCCGCTTCAATGAGTTGGCCAATCACTACGCCAAACACACCCTCAGCGAGCTGACGCCTCGGGAACTCTCGCGCTTTCTCCCTCCGGTGAGCTGCGAAATCGACTACCTCAATGTTACCCTGAAAGAACAAAGCATTCGCTTCGAAGAAACGCAGGAGACGCCCAATTTGCTTCAAGTCGCTGATCCGATCGGGAAACGAACCTTGGGACGAATCAGCCGCGCTTGGGAACGGGATCGCGAGGTCGCGGATTTGGCGAAGACACTCCAGGAAGAAGGAACGAATGTCTGCCTCGTTGGCGCGAGCGGTTGTGGCAAAACCAGTACCTTGGTCGAGGCCACGCGCAAAGTCAGCCGCATCGAAGGCGTCTCGCGGGCCGGATCAAATTCGGAGGGCGAAAAGACGAGCCCGCCGCGATTTTGGCTCAGCAGCGCCGCCCGGTTGATTGCGGGCATGCGCTACTTGGGACAATGGGAAGAACGTTTCGAGGCGGCGATCCGCGAAATCAGCAATATCCGGGGAGTCTTGTGCATCGAAAATCTGCTGGATCTCCTCAATGTGGGAGGTTCCGGGCCGGAAAGCAGCGTCGGAGCGTTTCTCGTGCCCTATCTGAAGAGCGGGGAATTGCGGGTCGTGGCCGAAGCGACGCCTCAGGAAATCGAAGCCTGCGATCGCCTTCTCCCCGGTTTGATCGACGAGATGCAGATTCTGAAGATCGAGCCCTTTGAGCCGCGCGCCGCGTTGTCGGTTCTGGGCCAGGCGGCCGATTATTTCACCCAAAATGAGCGAATTCAATTTCCCCGCTCCGTTTCCGACGAGGTCTATCACCTCTTCCGCCGGTTCCAACCCTACGTGGCGTTCCCCGGAAAAGCGATTCAACTCATGAGCTCGGTAGTTGATCATCGACTTCAGGAGAAGGGCGTGGATTCGATCGAACTCAACGACGTCCGTCACGAGTTCAGCTCCCAGTCCGGACTTCCGGATCTGTTCTTGCGCGAAGACCTCCCCCTCGCATTCGAAGATCTGATCGACACGTTCTCCGCCAGTCTACTGGGCCAAGAAGAAGTCGTTCGTCAGGTCAGCCGAACCATTGCCAAGTTCAAAGCCGGCATGAATGATCCGGCCCGTCCCATTGGGGTGATGCTCTTTGCCGGTCCGACCGGGGTCGGCAAAACCCAGATGGTCAAGTTGATCGGCGATTTTCTCTTCAGCCACAAACCGGCCAAGGATCGGCTGGTGCGGCTGGACATGAGCGAATACAGCGGGCCCGACGCCGCGGAACGCCTCCTCGGCAACATGTCGGGCCGCCCCAGTGAACTCATCCAAAAAATACGCGCGAATCCCTTTGCCGTGGTGTTGCTCGACGAAATCGAAAAGGCTTCCAGTGAAGTCTTTGATGTGTTGATGAACGTGTTTGACGAGGGGCGCCTGACAGATCCGCTCGGCAGGGTTACCGCGTTCAACAGCACCATCATCGTGATGACCAGTAACCTCGGTGCCACCACCTCCGGGAGCCTTGGCTTCGGAGTCGGAGTGAGCGATGACGAAGCGCCACCGACCCGAACCGACCCTGCCAAAGTGCGAGAGTTTTTCCGACCGGAATTCTTCAACCGGATCGATCATGTCGTGTTCTTCAACGCCTTGGGCAAATCCACGATCCATGCGATCACCCGGCTCGAACTCGCCCAAATCGCCCGCCGTGAGGGGTTCATCGATCGGAAATTGAAGCTGGAATTCAGCGAAGCGCTGATCGGGGCGATTGCCGCCAAGGGCTTCGATCCCGTTTACGGGGCCCGCCCTCTACAACGCGCCGTGGAAGAAAAAGTCGTCATGCCGCTTTCCAGAATCCTCGTCGCCGATTCGACGATCCAGAACCGAACACTCAACCTGGAGTGGAATCCGGAAACCGGCGAAATGCAGTTGGCCGCCCCCTGAGTCTCAGAGTTCCGTTTCCCGCATCCATTTCTCGAAGAGTTCTTCGCGCCTTGCCCGGTCCTCAATCTCGTCCGCCTGGTCAATATCTCGGCGGTCCTTCTTCGTGGGACGCCCTTGACCATCTCCACGTCGGGGAGCTTCCGCCACCGCGCTCGCTCGTTCTCTCGCTGCTTGAATCTCTGCTTCAGGCGTTTGGTCTTCGCAGAAATCAGGCACCAGCTTCGCGCTCACCCGTCGGGACAAGAGCCCCAACACCGCTAGCTGGAGAGTAATGAACCGCCGCTTCACCGTAATCGCATCCCCCACTCGCACGGCTCTCGATGCTTTCACCGGGCGGCCCAGGATGATCACCTGGCCTTTCCGGCAAGCCTGAGCGGCCAGATTGCGCGTCTTAAAGATCCGGACGGACCACAGCCAGATATCCAGACGAACCGATTCACTCTCTTCAGCGGAAGCGCTCATTGCAGACCGAGAACGTTCCTCCTTCCGCCCCTAACAGCAAACTAAAAACCAGAACAAACATAGCTATTTGTTATTTTTAATAGAAAATATAATTTTAGTCTTGCCATTATTTCTGATTTTCGTAATATCAACACAGCATCGCACGTCACTCATGAAGAAGCTCATTCTTGTTATCAACGATCACGCTGAAGTTGGGAAGACCAGCACAAGCGCCGCCCTCCACGGCTACCTCCAAGCACAGGGCATCAGTTCGACCTACGTCGGGCTTGTTGGAGATCTCGACGCATCCGGTTCGTCCGAGGTCAATTACGACTCCACCTGGAACATCATCGAAAACAGCAAAATCAAACAGCTGTATCGATACACGGATCAGTATGATGCCGTTGTCTGTGACGTCGAGACCGGAAACTCGGCCGCTTTTGTCGATCTCTACGAAAAACACGACCTCGACGTCGAGTTGAGCGAAATGGACATTGATCTCACTATCGTCACTCCGGAAGTCGAAGAAGCCGCCTGCCACGAAGAGCTCGTTTACCTTACCGACATTTTCTCGGACAAAGCCGACTATATTGTTGCTCGCGTTCCCTTGGACGAATTCAGCAGCCGCTTGGAAGCCTGGGAAGACTCCGAAGCCTGCAATGTCATGGACTACCTCGGAGCCGCCGTCGTCGAAATTCCCCGCGTCACCGACGCGATGCAGGAAATCATCGAAGCCCACGGCCTCAGCCTGGCCAGCGCCATCGGATCCCAAGCTTCCGAACTCCCCGAAGCCGTCGCCGAAACGCTGGAAGGCTGGCACCGCGAGTTCAATCTCCACATCGGAGAAGCCGCAGACTACCTCCACGCCGGCTACGGCCGCCGTGGTCTGAAACTCGCCGTCGGCGAATAGTCCACGCCCCTTTTCTTATCACTTCTATGTTGGTTGGTTAGTTGGTTCCGCGTTACAGAAACCATAACGTTGGTAAGAACCTCGTCGCGTAGGCCAGCGCGGCGAGGTTCTTTCGTTTCGACGATGAAGTTGGATTGGCCTCAGAACGCAGCTTTCCTACACCGCGAGAATAGTGCCGATGACAATCGGCCAGCTCCCAAATGCGTTTGGATTTCTTGATGAAACAACTATCGTGATCCGATGACGGCTCATCCGATCTTGGAACAGTTTTTTCACCTTATTGGCGATTGCTTGACACCCGAAGTCGCGCAGCGGTTGATCGCGCTTCGCGCACCGGTCGATGTCCAGCAGCGTACGGAAGAGTTTACCGCCAAATCGACCGATGGATCGTTGACCCGCGATGAGGCGGAGGAATACCAGGCTCTGGTTTCCGCCGGAAGCTTCATTGCTCTTCTCCAGGCCGAAGCACGCCAAGTGCCGGGCAAGTAGAAAAGACCGTCAACATGGATGATGCGCTGAAGAGCAATATTCGCGAATGAGCGGGGAACCAGTGCGAATACTGCTGCATTTATCAGGGCCACGATCCGTTCTTTACCTTTCCGGTTGATCACATCATCGTCCGGCAACATCGCGGGCCAACCGATGAAACGAATTTGTGCTTGAGTTGCTTTCGCTGCAATTCCCATAAGGGACCGAATATCGCGAGCATCGATCCCGATACGGGCGACATGGTCCGCTTGTTCCATCCGCGTTCCGATGCATGGGATGAGCACGTTGCCTGGGATGGGCCTTACTTGGTTGGGAAAAGCAAAATCGGCCGAGCCACCGTACTGGTTCTTGCCATCAACCAACCCGATCCAGTGCAATTGCGAAAGGCGCTCATCGCGCAAGGGTTATTTCCATAACCACCCGCGCTCCATTACGACTTGTTCACCCAAACAACGTCAACTGGGGCGACTCCGCGTCTTCTTCGACCTTCGGGGTAGCGGCCCGTTTCCGTTTGGCTGGCTTCCGCGTTTTCAGTTCTAGTCCCTCAATCGCGTCGGCGGGGCTTTGCTCCCCATGCATCGTTCCGGTCTCGAGAACGTTGAGAATTTCCTTGGCCCGACCAATGATCCCGTCCGGCAATCCAGCTAGCCGCGCCACTTGAATCCCGTAACTCCGATCCGCGGTTCCGGCGATGATCTTGCGGAGGAAGATGATTTCGTCGTTCCATTCCCGGACCGCGACGTTGTAGTTTTTGACGCCGGGACGGTCGTTGGCGAGGGCGGTGAGTTCGTGATAGTGAGTCGCGAAGAGCGTTCTCGCGCCGATCTGATCGTGGAGGTATTCGGCGACGCTCCAGGCGATACTGAGGCCGTCAAAGGTGGAGGTTCCTCGCCCGATCTCATCGAGGATAACAAGGCTGTCTTCGGTCGCGTTGTTGACGATGAGGGCGGTTTCGTTCATTTCGACCATGAAGGTGGATTGGCCGCGAGCGAGATCGTCGTTGGCTCCAACCCGGGTAAAAATGCGATCAACGAGGCCGATCTCGGCTTTGTCCGCAGGAACCCAGCTCCCGATTTGCGCCATCAGGGTGATGAGAGCAACCTGGCGGATGTAGGTCGATTTGCCCGCCATGTTGGGACCGGTAATAAGAAGGAGCCGGTTGTGCTCGGGTTCGAGAGTGGTGTCGTTCGGGACGAATTTCTCATCGACCGTGTTCTGGTCCAGCACCGGATGACGCCCGCCTTCGATCCTCAGATTGCGGGATTCATTCAGTTCCGGCCGGGTGTAGGCAAAGAGGCGGGCGGTTTCGGAAAGGCCGGCCAAAACGTCGATTTCGGCAAGCGCCGCCGCCGTGTCCTGAATCTCATCGAGGTAGCCGAGAATCATCTCCCGCAATTCGCCGAATTTCTCGAGTTCGAGTTGCTTGATCCGCTCGTCCGCACCGAGGATTTTATCCTCCATCTCCTTCAGTTCGGGCGTGATGAAGCGCTCGGCATTGGCCGTGGTTTGCTTGCGGGTATAGTCTTCGGGAACGGACTCCAGATTGGACTTCGTGATCTCGATGAAATAGCCAAAGACGGCGTTGTATTTCACCTTGAGGGATTTGATCCCCGTGCGTTGGGCCTCGCGCACCTGGAGATCGGCGATCCACCTTTTGCCCTCGGTACTGGCGGCGCGCAATTCATCGAGCGCCGCGCTAAACCCATCGCGAAAAATGCCCCCATCCTTCACAGAAACGGGCGGTTCCTCCAAAAGCGCAGCACTGAGGTTATCGGCCAACTCCGTGAAATCGCGAAGTCGCGGTTTGATCTGGGCCGCGAGCCGCAAATCCTCTCCGAGGGCATCGAGGAATTCGCGGACTTGGGGAATCTCCCGCAAACTCACTCCGAGCGATTGCATATCCCGAGGATTGCCCGCGCCTTGACTGAGGCGTCCCATGATCCGTTCAATATCCCGCACGCTCTTGAGCAACTCCTGGGTTTGGCTAAGGACGAAGGGCTCGTTCACGAAACCTCCGATCAGATCTTGCCGAGCCTTCAGCATGGCCAGATCGCGAATCGGATGGAGCACCCAATCGCGCAACTTCCTGGCCCCCATTGGCGTCTTTGTCCGGTCGAGAGCGTGGAGCAGGGTATGCTTGGCTCCGGCCCGGCACATCGTCAGTTCCAAATTGGCTTGCGAACTCGCGTCAATCAGAACGTGGGCTTGCGATGCATAGGTCTGCATCCGCCGTACATGGTCCACTTTCCTCCGCATCTGATTCGTGAGGTAGTGCAACACGGCACCCGCAGCACTGAGAGCCGCATTCAATCCGGCACAGCCAAACCCATCCAAACTCTGCACCTTAAAGTGCTCCCGAAGGGTGTATTCGGCCTGATCGAGCAGAAAGGCGTAGCCGTCATAGAGTTGGCGGTTCGAGAGCAAGGCAAACTCGTCCTCTTGTTCCTCGCTCACCAGCAACTCGCTTGGACGAATGCGGCTGAGTTCATCGCCGAGCGAATCCGCCTCATCGAACTCCGTGACGCGAAACTCTCCGGTGGTCAAATCGACGAAGGCGAGCCCGAATTTCCGTCCCTGCTTGAAAATTGCCGCGAGGTAGTTCGGGCGATCATCTTCGAGCAAATTGAGGTCGTTGACAGTTCCCGCGCTGATGACTTGGGAAATCTCTCGTTCGACGATTTTTCCGGGCTGCGGCACACTGGTTTGCTCCGCAATCGCCACGCGAACTCCGGCTTTCACCAATTTCCCAATATACCCTTCCGCCGCATGATAGGGCACCCCACACATCGGAGTTCCGCCCCGCTTCGTGAGGGCCACGTTCATGATCGGCGCAGCCCGCTGCGCATCCTCAAAGAACATCTCGTAAAAGTCTCCGAGCCGGAAAAACAGGACGACATCGTCGGGCAAACTCCGCCGCATCGCGGTGTATTGCGTCATCATCGGGGTCATCTTGCCGGAGTTGCTAGCCATGCGGCGACCCTAGCAGGACAACAACAAGGTTCAAGCGTGTTTCAACGGAGGCTTCACGCTCCGGTGTCTTCCTCCATCGGGGCCGGCCCGATGAGTAAACTCTTGAAATTGCTGAGCCATTTGGCAGCATCGGGGTGATCCGGATTGCCACGAAGGAGTTGGATCATGGCGATCGCCCCCTCTTGCTGGGAGGCGCTGCCGAAGACATCGACCGCTTTGTCCCAATAGAGGCGCGGTAGCCGTTCTTCTTCGAATTTCTTTAAGGCGATCGGGTCGTCTTCCCGGGTGAGACTCGTCATCCGTTTTTCGAGATCGATGCGACGATCCCACGCGGCGGAAAGCAATTCCGGTCTTTCCGCCCGATAGAAGGGAAAAATCGTGCTTTGATAGACCCCGCCAACGTCGCCGGGAGCGAAACTCCATCCGGAAACTTGAAGGGACTGGTTCAGTTCATACGCCTCGGCAAATACCGTGCGGTTCACCCCTTCACGCAGGGTTTTCAATCCATCGGCTTCCAGCGCGTCGGCATTGGCGACGATTCCGGCGACAAATTTCTCCAACTCCGGAATGATCAGCTCGCGTTCAACCCCCTCGGCCACCCGCAGCGTCATGACGAGATATTGAAGTTGGAGCCGCATCGCCATCATCGTTCCCGGTTGCTTCAACCGCGCTTCGTTTTTATCTCGCCAGTCCCGAAACTCAGAAAACCGGGCATCTCGCTCGTCAAATCGCAGCATTTTGATGCAATCTAGGTAGAAATCATAAGCGGCCTTGTCACTGGAGGAGGCACTGCGAAACTTCTCCACCGCGCTGCTTCGCGTGGAAAGCCGCTTGCCCTCGACCACCTGCTCGATCGACTCCAGCTCTTTGAGGATTTTCGATAGCTGCTCCGACGTCAGTGGGTCCGCTTGAGCGGGAAATGTGAACGCGAAGAGGGCCACGATCGCGGCTCCACGATTCAAAACGATGCGGGGATTTTCCATGGAATGTTGAAAGAAAGGCCGGTTGCTGTTGCCTCCCAAGTGGGAAAACTGCCGCAGGGAGCGGTTTCTCGCAAATTTTTTGGGAATTTCTCCAAGACAAGCTTCCGTCAGGTCCGGTTTTCACCGGGGCCAACCCCCTTTCTTCTTCGAATTCCGCCAACCACTTGAATCCTCCCGGGAAACGATCAGAGTCAGCAGTGATGAAGCTCTTCCCACCACCTACGGCGTTCCTCCTCGCCACGATCGGCCTCCTCGTGGCTAGCAGTGCGGCCCCGGATGCGAAGTCGCCCCCTAATCTGGTATTCCTTCTCGCGGATGACCAGAGCTTCGACTCCTTGGGATGCTACGGAAACACGGATGTGATCACGCCTCATCTGGATCAATTGGCCGCTGAAGGCATCGCGTTCGACAATCACTACAACACCACTGCCATTTGCATGGCCAGCCGCGCCAGTATCCTGACCGGAATGCTGGAGTATCGCACCGGGTGCAACTTTGGCTATGGCGATCTTCCGGCAACGCTCTGGAGCCAGTCCTATCCGATCCTTCTTCGAGAAGTGGGTTATCTGACCGCCTTTGCCGGAAAAATCGGGATTGAGGTCGAAGGAACAGGATTGCCAAAGACCGATTTCGACGCTTGGGGAGCCGGGCCGGGCCAGACGCACTACACCACGGCCAAGAATGCTTCGATCGCGAACTATGCGAAGGAGTTTCCCCACGCGACCCGCGCCTACGGTGCCTTTGGCCGCGACTTCATTCAGGAAGCCGCCGCTGCAGGAAAGCCGTTTTGCCTGTCGATCAGCTTTAAAGCCCCCCACAAACCCGCGACGCCCGATCCCGCGTTCGATGCGGTCTATGCTGGCAAAACGTTCAAAAAGCCCGCCAACTATGGAAGGGAACACGGCCAGCATTTTTCGGAACAGAGTCGCTTTGGCCGCCAGTATGAACGCTTCGACAGCTGGAACTACAGCGATCAATTTGATGCGGTGATGCGAACCTATCATCAGCAGATTTATGGGATCGACGTCGCCGTTGGCATGGTTCGGGAAGCGTTGGAGTCTGCAGGAGTGGCCGAGAACACCCTGATCATCTATACCTCGGACAACGGCTTCCTCTGTGGTTCCCACGGCTACGGTTCCAAGGTGTTGCCCTATGAGGAAAGCTCTCGCGTCCCGCTGATCATTCACGATCCCCGCGCTCCGGAAACGCACGGTCGCCGTTCGGAAGCCTTGACCGGAAATGTTGATTTCGCGCCGACGCTGCTGGAGTTAGCCGGAATCGAAGTTCCTGCCGGGCTCGATGGCGTTTCTCTCCTCCCGCTTCTCAGGGACCCCAATCAGGAAGTGCGAGAGTCGCTCCCGCTGATGAATTTCTGGGGCCCGGAAAAGGTTCTCTCCTTCGGAATCGTGACCCGCGACTGGAAATACGTCTATTGGTATCATGGCGGCAACGGATTGACTCCAACTGAGGAACTTTACGACATGCGACGCGATAAGCAGGAATTGACCAATGCCGCGTTGAACCCGGAAAAAAAACCTGAGCTGGAAAAGATGCGCGAACTCTATGATGCCACCGTCGCCGGAATCTCGGAACAAGCCGCCCGGCCGAGCTATGCGAAGTTTGGGACCTTATTTGATCGCACCACCTCTTGGGAAGAAAAAGCCCCCTTGCTCAAACGATAATTTCGATCTCACTCCTTTCCTTCATGCCTTTCCAGACTGCCAAAGTCAGCCAACTCGAAGCCAAGGTCCAGGACCTCAAGGCTGAGCTTGAGAAACTGAAAGCCGAGAACACCAAGATCAAGGAAACCCGAGATCGCTACCGATCCGAACGGGATGAACTGCAAGAATCAGCTCTCTTTTCAAAGCCCCCGCGTGGGCGGTTCGCGAGTCGCCTCTCCGGGGAGGGGATCGAAATCGGCGCATTGGACAAGCCCTTGCCTGTCCCGAAAGGCGTCAAGGTTCGTTATGTCGACCGGCGTTCTCGGGAAGACGCGATGCAGGGTTACGATGGCAAACGCGAAGATGTCAGCAAATTCGTCGAAGTCGATTATGTCTGCGATGGGGAGAAGTTAGAGGTGATTCCGGATGAATCTCAGGACTTTGTCATCTCCAATCACATGCTGGAACACTGCATGAATCCCATCCGCACCGTGGAGAATTTCCTCCGCGTCACCAAGATGGGTGGACTCCTCTTCATCACGCTGCCGGACAAACGCTATTCCTTTGACTACAAGCGGCCGATTACGACCTGGGAGCACATTTTGAACGATTACCGCAAGAACACGGAGGTCGAACCCCTGGAAACCTATGAGGATTGGAATCGCTACGTGAACCCGAACGCCAACCCGGAATCCAAGTTCAAGAACCAATCGAATATCCATTTTCATGCCTGGACCATGCAGGAGATCGTGGAGATGTTCAGTCGCATGCAGTCTGATCTCCAGTTTCCCATTCACTTGGAAGCATCGCTTCAGGCCGGTAACGAAGTCATCTGTCTGCTGCGAAAAGAAGTCTTTGTCCAAAGAGACTACCCGCATCCGGGAGCCTGATTCAGATCGCCAATTCCAGGACGGTTAGCAACTCTGGACCCAGTAGGGCGGACTCGGCCTGGATTTCCGTCATCCGTGGAATAATCACCTTCACCCACAGGACCGATGCAATCAGCATCAAGACCAACGAAAAATAGCCGAGAATCAAGCCGGTGAGCACCTTGCCCTTCCCCGCGCGGCTCTCGTTCGCGTTCATCCGAATGAGAGCGATGTGACCGGTGATAATCGCGGCAGGCCCGAACAGAATTGCGCCAAAACACCAGAACGTCATCATCGAAACGATTCCACTGATCAAGGTAATCAGCGGAAGCGGCCCAGGCTTATCGTCCTGCTTCTCAGCGCGGTCGGTCGGCTGTATGGCCGGAGTCGTGGCGGCTGGCACCGGAGGATCCGGGGTTGCGGACGCGCCTTGAGGGACACCGTAGAGACTCTGCGCGGGAGATGGCGCCGCGCCCGGAACTCCTCCCGGTAGCGGACCTCCACTGGGAAGGGGCCCACCCGCTGGCAACGGCCCTCCCTGCGGAAGAGCGGAAGCGCCGGTGGGTAAATTTTGATGGCTGGACGGCGATCCTCCATGTCCAGGAGGTGGGGGAACCTGGGCCTGAGGCTGCGCAGGAGGATCGGTCCCCTCCCCGGCGGTCGGCAAGGCACTGAGAGCGTCTTTCGCGGGTTGATCGCCACCATCTGGTTTTTCTGGAAAGGCGATTTTCGCGCTACAGATCGGACACGAAACCGAGCTTCCGTAGAAACTCTCGTCGCCAGACACTTTTTGTCCGCATTTTGGGCATGCTATTTTGAGAACGGCCATGGATCTCGCGATGATGCGAAGGAAGAGAAGCTTAATCCAGCGGAAATTCAAGAAAACCGATCCAACGCCTCTTCGTGCAACGCTCACCAACAAATCTCTTGCCATCAGGCTCGAAACGCTAAGGCTGAAGGATGTTCATTCCACGGTTTTCATTCTCTCCGACGCTGGTCGCCAGCCTGGTCATCAGTGGATTCATGATCGCACCGGTCAGCGCGGAAACGCTGGGTGAAATGCTCCGAGAATCGGGCTGGGAACGGATCATCGGAACGTGGGTCGATGCGGAAACGCAGGGCGAGGAACTGACGGTCACCTATGCTTGGCGATTTCCCGACCGCTTGATCGAATCGACCTCTAAAACCCGGGAGAAAGAAGAACTCTCCCTTATGGGCGTGAATGCCAAAACCGGGGAGGTGTTTCATGTTTCCGCCGATAGCGAAGGAGGCAGCAGTCTGGGAAAATGGTCGACCGAAGGCGAAGAGGCCATCCTCGATCTGCTCTTCGTAACGGGAACCGGCGAAGAAGGAGCCTTGCGCTTTCGACTTCGGTTCGAGCAAGAGGATACCTTGGTGGTCACGATCGATCTTCCCGAACCCGTGGTATTTCGGCTGGTGCGAAAAACCGAACAATAGGCGGTTAGAGCCCTTCTGCCGCATCGAGCCCTTTCGCCCCCAGCGAAGGTCTCGAAAACGGGGACTTCGGGGCGGTGCGCTTTGGCGCTTTTCTCAGGTAAGAAAACACGGGCAAATTTCCATTCTCCCCGGTGTGAAGTTCCCCCGTGTCGATCGCGAGACACTCGACTTCGTTCGAAACAATCCCGGAAGGTGAAAACGTGTTTTGCTGAGGATGACCAACCAGGAAGACCGGATGGAAAACGGCAGCAGGCGGTGAGGCCCCACCAACGGCAGCACTGGACGAAGTAACGATAACACCTTCGGGAAAAATCGCGGTCACTTCGCCCACAATCAGGAGAGCGCCTGCTTCGCGCCGTTTTTTTACCAGCTTCTTCTGCGCGGCAATTTGCTCGTCCAGTTTGTTGCTGGCGATTTCTGCGTCGATCGCAGCCTGACGCATTCTCAGTTGCTTTTGAGCGGCTTGAAATTCCTGCTCCGCCGCAAAGGCCGCGTCAATATCCATCCCAAGATCTTCGCGAATTGCGGGCGGGATTTCGAGAAATGGAACCCGAGAGATCCCCTTCTGATGGGTGATAATGATGCCGCTGGCTTCGACCCGCTTCAGCTTCGCCTGATAATAGGACTTACCGGGGACCGTCACGAATGTCTCCGGGATCTGATGCCCATCTTCACTCCGAAGGATCGGCGCGAATAGGAGAACCAGAGAAAGCATTGCGACAAAGGATTTCATGGAGCGATTTCCCAGAACAATGCACCCTTTTCCTGCCCAATCCAAGAACGAACGCAACGGGGCCTTGCGGGAATGCGGCTTGCTCTCGCTTCTTCCGACCTTACTTTATCCCCAGATGAAAAACCTGTTGTTGGTGACAATCGGATGCGTTTTCGGATCATGGACTTCGGCTGCGATGGCGCTGACGGTTCAAGATCTGGAAGGTCGAACCTTGGAAGTGGAGGTGCTGGACTACGATCCTTCCACTCACCTGATCCGAATTCGGCGCGATGACGGACGCGTGTTTACCTTGCCGGTCGCCAAGTTCGATCCCAGCTATCAGAAGGCCCTGGTCGAGGCCGCTCCCGTGAGGATCGGGGAACTGGAATCTCGGGTAACCATCGGAAAACGCCGCCGGAAACACGAAGACTATCCCTCCTACGTCAATCAGGAACTCTCGATGGAGGTGGAGGTGAGAAACCGAACCAACGATGCGGATTTCCCGGAGGCCAACTTCACCTTCATCGTCATTGGGAAAGATACGCGGGACAACGGCGAATATGAGATCCTGGTTCACGAAACGGTGCGAAAGGCGATTCCACGCTTGGCGACGGAACGCTGGGACTATGAGGAGTTTCAGAATATCTATGACACCGCTTCCACGGCCTCCAATCGCGGCGGAGAAGAATACCACGGCTGGATTTTGCTGGCGCATGATGACGAAGGAACCATTCATTTCTTCGACACCTCAGACACGATCGTGAGAAAGCGAATGGAGTCTGACAAAGCTTACCTGACCGAACTTCTCCAATTGGAAGCAGGCCACCGCGGACCACGAGACTTAGTCGAATCCATAGAGTCCTGATCGACTACGACCCGCCAGCGCGTTTCATCTCTTCAATGATCAGATCGATCTTCTCGATCTGGCCGAAAGGAAGCCGTTTCCGCTGATATTTGCGCCAGAGAACATCGCGAAGCGCCACCCAGTGCTCCAGTTCAATCGGGTCATGGTAGGTCCATTCCTCGTCCGCTTTCAACTTCGAGCGCAAGGTCCACTTCGCTCCGTGATGCGATGCGACAAAGGTCCGAACGCCTTCATCTTCCGTCCGGTCTTTCCATTCGTGCTTGGTCATGGGAAGTTCTCAGGTCAACTACTTACCGAGGAGTTCGATCATCTTCTTGAGATCGGTGGTAGGGAGATGACAGGCAAAATTTTTGCAGATGTAGGCGGTGGCTTTGCCATCGAGCGGCACTTGGTTAGCGGTGTAAGGTGCGAGATCCGCGAGGGCCTCGTCCTCTTCCCGTCGAAATAATACGACCTTATGAGGCAGGAACGGTTTGCGGATCGCCGCCAACATTGCCTGACTATCGTCCGCACCAGGCTGCCCGACGATGACAATCTCTTGAGAGGGGCCGTGGTGAAATTGCAACGCGCTCATCAGGAGCGGAAAGGCCCCCGGTGACTGCTCGATCTGTTTCCCGAACGCTTGGACCAAGGCGAGAAAGCGTTCCTCGTAATCCGGCCGCGTCGTGATCCGATGCAGCCGAACCAAGTTCAGGGCGGACACCGCATTTCCAGACGGAATGGCACCTCCATAGAGCTTTTTCGAGCGAACCAGTAGCTCTTCGGAATCGTCAGCGGTCATGAAAAAGGCACCGTCTTCATCGTCCCAGAAGTGCTCCAGCGTCGCATCAGTCAGCTCGATCGCGGCACGAAGGTAGCTCTCGTCAAAGGTGGCTTCGTACAAATCGATCAATCCCCAAACCACAAACGCGTAGTCCTCCAGATGTGCGGTGAGACCCGCCTCCCCGGCCCGGTAGCGTTTCAGCAAACGGCCGTCTGATCCTCGCAACGTGCTGAGCACAAAATCCGCCGCTTTCGAGGCTGCATCGCGATATTCCTCCGAGTCAAAGACTTGGGCTCCCTTCGCCAAGGCCGCAATCATGAGGCCGTTCCAGTCGGTCAGGACCTTGTCGTCTTTTTGCGGGTGAATCCGCTTTTTCCGATGGGCAAAGAGCTTGGCCCGGAGGCCATCGACTCGACCGGAGAAGACGTTCGGATCCATCTCCAAACGAGCGGCCATCTCAACCAAGGTCTGTTTGAGATGAGGAATATTGTCCCCGGTTCGGGTCCGTTTGGCTTCATCCACGTAGTTGCCTCCCCTCACGATCCCGTGAATCTGGTTGTAGACGTCGCCTTCATCGGGGCCGAGCACCTCGATCACCTCTTCTGGCTTCCAGACATAAAACTTGCCCTCCTCCCCATCGCTATCGGCGTCTTCCGCAGAGTAGAAACCGCCTTCTTCGCTGGTCATGTCTCGAAGTACGTAGGTGAAAATCTCCCGAGCAACGTCGCCATAAAAGTCGTCGCCGGTGACTTGATAGGCTTCCAGATAGGCCATCGCGGCTAACGCTTGATCGTAGAGCATCTTCTCGAAGTGAGGCAGCAACCAGAGGGGATCCGTCGAGTAACGATGGATGCCGAAACCAACGTGGTCATAAACGCCGCCTTTCCGCATCGCCAGCAGCTGGCTCTCGACCATTTCCAGAGCATGCGCTTCCCCGGAACGATGATGGTAGCGCAGCAGGAAGGAAAGATTGGGAGGAACGGGAAATTTGGGAGCTGAGCCAAAACCGCCATACTTCTCGTCGAACTTCGAGGCGAGCCCTTCGTAGGTCCGCTGGATCACTTCATCAGCGCTGACTTCGCCCGCCTGAGACTCCATGCTTTCCTGAAGCAATTTGGTGATGTTGTTGGCGTCATTGAGCAAGGCTTCTCGATTCGTTTCCCAGTAGTCGGCAACGAGCGCGAGAGTGGAGAGAAGCCCTCGACGCGAGGGACCATCGTCCTTCGGCAAATAGGTACCGGCAAAAAACGGCTTCTTGTCCGGGGTCATCATCACAGTCATGGGCCAGCCTCCTCCTCCGGTCAGCGACTGAGTCACCGTCATGTAAACATCATCAATATCTGGCCGCTCCTCGCGATCTACCTTGATGGCGATGAAGTTCTCGTTGATCGCTTTGCCGACTCCATCATCCTCAAACGACTCATGCTCCATAACATGACACCAGTGGCAGGTGGTGTAGCCAACGCTGAGAAACACCGGCTTGTCTTCTTTCACCGCGAGTTCGAAGGCTTCTGCTCCCCAGGAATGCCAATCAACTGGATTGCGGGCGTGCTGGAGCAAGTAAGGGCTCTGTGAAAAAATCAGCCGGTTGAACTCCTCACCGCCATCCGGGGGCAGCTTCGCAATTTCCTTGGACGAGGGTAAGGGCGTGCGAACGGGCTCGCTTTCGGCGGGAGCAATCATGACGCAGAGCAGGCTCAGGAGAAACGCGGTCAGGGGGAACTTCACCGTTGAGCCTCGCATCGCGATCTCCGCGACACAATGAGAATTGGTCGCCGTGGGTGCGGCCTATTCCGGAACCAGCTTCTCGCCATCCGGCCAGTACGCACCCTCGTCAATCCAGTCGTAGATCAGCTTTCGCTCCTGATAGCGAATCTGGTGAGGCGCCGCCTCTTCCCGGGTTGTGACATTGTCGCGAGAAAGCATCAACACCTGATACAACATGCTGCTATCAGGCTCTCCCGCGATAATCACCGGTCCTCCCCGCCAGGACTTGCTCGCCGTTTCCCGAGTCTCAAGATTCAAACCACGCTCCGCCTTCGCCGAGTTGTGGCACTGGAGACACTTCGCCTCCAGAACAGGTTTGATGTGAGCTTGGAAATCAACGGTTGCTTCAGGGGCCTTCGATTTGCGAAGACCGGGCACCTTGGGCAAGTCCGGGAGGTCAGGCAGTTCTGGAGATGGCAGCTTGGCACAAGCGCTGAAACCCAGAGCAATGCCGAGGCCAAGAGCACCAATGAACGAGGAGCGAACGATTCGACGGAGCATAATGAGAAGAGTGAAGTTAGGACGCTGAATGAGAATACCTTGGTAGCGAAGTTGCTCCCAAAGATCAAGTCGCGGCATGGTCGATTTGCCCACGATTTGCGATTGAGCCAATTTCGGCCCTTGTTACATTGACGGAATAATGCCGGATGATTTTCAAATTCTTCTCTATTACCGCTACCATCCCATTCCCGATCCCGAGGCGTTTGTGGAGGAACACCGCGCGTTTTGTCAGGAATTGGGCCTGCGCGGGCGCATCTTGATTGGATCCGAAGGCATCAACGGAACGGTTTCCGGCCACACCCCGGCGACGGAACATTACATGGACGCGCTGCAAGCAGATGAGCGGACTGCGGGAATCGAATTCAAGATCGATCCCGCGACCGGTCATGCGTTCGAAAAACTCAGCGTCAAGTTCCGGCGCGAAATCGTGACCTTAGGACTTGGCGAGGAAGACATCAACCCGAACGCGATCACCGGGGAAAAACTTTCGCCACAGGAATGGATGGAAGCGATCCAGGACGAAGAGGTGATCATTATTGACGGAAGGAATGACTATGAAAGCGCCCTGGGTCGCTTCAAAGGAGCGCTCTGCCCGGATGTGGGAAATTTTCGCGATTTTCCCAGCTGGATTCAAGAGAACCTTGCTGATAAAAAAAACCGCAAAGTCCTGACCTACTGCACGGGGGGAATTCGCTGCGAAAAGCTCTCAGGCTACCTTTTGCGGGAAGGATTTGAGAGCGTCGGCCAGCTCGACGGCGGAATCGTGAACTACGCGAAAGATCCTCAAACCAAGGGGCGCGATTTCGAGGGCCTTTGCTACGTCTTCGATCAGCGGGTCGCGGTCGAAGCCAATTTCACAGAGACGCGAAAGTTGGTCAGCCACTGTGAAACATGCGGAGAGCCATGCCCACGCTATCGCAACTGCGCCTGGGTGGAATGCAATCGCCAATTCTTCCTTTGCGAACGCTGCGAGGAGCAATCAGGACGTGCTTGTAGCGCGGCATGTGCCCAAGACGTGACGTAACCCATGGGTGTTTGCCTGAACACGAGGACTTATGTGCAGTTTTCTTCTCAGTGAAGGAAAAGAGGCTTGATTCGAACGGGGAAAGAGAGTTTCATCGCCCGAGGTCGTTCTAGAACGATCCGTTTCACGCACCCACCCAACTAAGTTCATGAGTCAGAGCAAAAATATCCTCTCCAGCGACGTCGAAATCCAAGGCAAACTCAAGTTTGCGGAAGACCTCATTATCGACGGGAAGATTGAAGGGGAAGTTGAGTCGAATGGCCACCTGACCATTGGAGAGAATGCCCGAACCAAGGGCGAAATTCGGACGAAATCGTTGGTGGTATTCGGTAAGGTCGAAGGCAACATCACGGTTCAAGAACGCTGCGAACTCAAGTCCAGCACGGAGATCATTGGTGACATCGCCGCCGGTTCGCTTTCCATGGAAGAGGGAGCCAGCTTCATCGGAGCCTCCAAAGTTGGTCGCGCCGCCGCCGCTGAAGGCGCTGGAGGACCTCGTCCTTCCTAAAGTCCCTTTCGACCCATCTGGAGGTTGCTTCCAGCCAAGCTGGTAAAGTAGCTCTACGTGGAGAACATCAGGAGTGCATTGGGGTTAACTCCCTGATTCTTGTATCGTGGATTTCTAATGAAGACTCAGGACTGCTCGCCCTGAGTCGCCACCCACACCGCAGCGTAAACAATCACCTCACGCATCGTTTTGAGGCTGAGCTTTTCTTTGATCTGCCGATAGTGCGCCTGGGCTGTCTTCTCATCGATTCCCATCCTAAGGGAAATGTCGTTGGTGCACAGCCCTTTTCCCGTCAGTTCAAACACTTCCAACTGGCGGTCACTCAACACGCGCGGCGAGACAGCCCAGTTGGACAAGCTCGTCTTCGTGGTCCGTTTCAGCATCTTCTTGTAGGCGCGGGGGCTTAAGAAAAACTCGCCGGAAGAGACTTCGCGAATCGCGTCGACGACCAGCTCCGAAGCTTCGTTTTTTGCCACGTAACCTTGAGCGCCTGCATCCAGACTTCGCTGCGCATAAAGGTTTTCATCATGCATCGAAATCACGAGAATACTGCCCTCAAACCCTTGAGCCCGGAGATCTTTGATCACATTCAACCCGTGATAGTCTTCCAGGTTGAGATCGATCAACGCGACATCCGTTTGACAGTCGATGATGCGCTCGGCAGCGTTCCTACCTTGCTCAGCTTCTCCACAAACTTCAAAGTCGTTTTCCATCTCAATCGCAGCCTTCAAACCGGCTCGAAAGAAAGGATGATCATCAAGGATAAAAATACGTTTGGCTAGAGCGGTCACAGTTCAAATTGGCTAATTTCCAAGTGTTCGATCGGCAATCGACAGAGTATCTGGATACCGGGTCGACCGATACCGGATTCGATCTTCAATATTCCACCTAACATTCGCGCCCGATATTTCATCGAACGTAAACCAAGCCCCTCATTTTCAAGATTCGCCAACTCTTCGGGCTTGCCCGTCCCGTTGTCCAGAATCGCGAGAAACACCGTTTTCGGGATCGCCCAAAAGCGCACATCGATTCGTGTCGCCTTCCCATGCCGCAAGGCATTGGTGACCGCTTCTCTGGTAATGCGATAGAGTTGGGTCGCCATGGAGGGACTCAAATCCCGGGTATTCAGGGCAATGTCTAGTTTCGTTTCCAGCTGGGGTGTCGCTTCCACCAACTGATCGAGAAAGATCTTCAAAGCGTCCTTCAGGCCGCTTCCTTGCAGTTGAATGGGCGCGACTCCTCGAGCCATGTCACGGGCCAAGGTCGTCAACGCATTTGTGTGATGAACGATCTCCTCGGCAGCTTCAGCCAACGTATCTTGTCCTTCCCGTTTCAGCTTTTTGGCCAACACTTTGGTTTGGAGTCCAATTCCACTCATCTGCTGACAGAGGTTATCGTGCATTTCCGTCCCGATTCGCATCTGCTCCTGCTCACCCGCGTTCAACACTTCCTGCTGAAGGCGATGCTCTTTGGTAATGTCAATTGCCAGGATGTAAACTCCTGTCACCACGTCCTGGATATCCCGCTGCGGAATGTAGCACACTCGCAACACCATTTCATTCTTGGCCGGAAGCCGAACACTCACCTCAAAATTCTGATCTTTCCCATTCAGAGCAGCTTGCAAACGTGGTCCAATCCGGCCCCACAACTCTTCCCCCACCACCTCTTCCACGAGACGATGGTCGATCAAGGAGCGATCGATTCCAAACGCTTCTTCATAGAACTGGTTCACGAAGACGTAGCGAAAGTCGCGATCCACCAGTGAGAAAAATCCGGGAACATTTTCTCCGATGGTCTGCAGATGAGCGGTCCGCTCCTTGACCCGGCTTTTCAACTGCCCGTTCAAATCGATCAACTCCTGCTCATTCTCCTTGCGCCCGGTGATATCAAAACTGACTCCCACCATGCTGATCGGTGTTCCTGAGGAGTCGCGCGTCACAGCAGCCTTTCCTTCGACCCAACGAAAGCCTCCGTCCTTCTTCAGAACGCGAAACTCATGGTCAAACTCTTCCTTTCTCTCAACCGCCAAGGCGGCAGCAGCCTGCACTCCCTCGCGGTCCTCGGGATGAATCGCCGCCAGAAATTCATCCGCCGAGCCTAGCTGATTCTCGGGCAACATCTCGAAAAGGTCTCTGAGACGCTCATCGAATTCGGTGGCATTCTTCCGATAGTCGAATTCCCAGACTCCCATGCGTCCCCCATCCAAGGCCAGCTTGAGCCGATGGTTGGTGCGGTGTTGCTCGGTAGAATCCGTAAAGAAAATCGTGACACCACCTCCCGGTGCCGGATGAAATCGACAATGATACCAGCTCGACAAAGGAGCATAGTACTCATCTAGCTCTTCATAGGAGGCTCCGTTTAAGACACTCTGAATCTTCTCATAAAACGGAGTTCCGACAATTTCTGGAAACACCTCATCCACTCTCCTCCCCATCATTTGATCCCGGGGTAAACCTAGCAATTGTGTTGCTCGGGTATTTGCATAAATATAGCGCATCTCTGCATCCGTAGAGAGAATGGCATCAGATACGCTCTCCAGGAGATCCTCCGTGTTTAGCTCGTTCAACATGGCGCTAGAATCTAAGGTTTTTCCTTAGCCCACCTAAGGTTTTCTGACTTTCAGAATCAGGAAAAGGAACTCTTCTCAAGATTAAGAATAGGTGGTAGTAATTCACTGTTGACGGGTTCCCGCTTCATGAAGCTCAAAACTCCGACAGCGTCTCAGACATTTTGGTTTTGTGGTTCGGTGGAACGAGGCACGTAGCTGATTTTGTGGAAAGAAGATGAAAGCAGGGCAGGGCTCTTCGATCCAGTTAACTGGGGCGCTGTCGGTTTCCTTTCTGCCCGGACTATCGGGAAGATTGTCAGGTTTCGTTTCTCTGGTCAAACTCAAAGTTCCGGCCAAACTCAGGCACAGCACACCGGATTGTAAACGTCACCCCTAAACTCCGAGCCACATTGCCTCAGCAACTCGCAGAGGGACGATTGTCAGCTCAATCGCGACTCACCGGCCCTGCCGCCGTCAAGAATTTCGGAAGAGTCAGCATTAAGCGATTGAAAAATTAGCCAAAAATATTAAAATTACGGTTTTTACAACCATCAAGATGCCACGTAGCTTCTTGAACTCCTCCGATTCTCCCCCATGGGTCATTTCAACACATCTGTCGCTGGCTTTCTCGAGTCAGCCACCCTGAACCACCCCAGTGCCAACTTTCTGGTCGATCGCGAACGGTCCCTGACGTATTCGGAAGCCTGGGGCGAAGCCCTGGCCCTGGCGGCTTATCTCCGATCCCAAGGAGTCCGCCGAGGAGACCGCGTCGTCATTCATGTGCAAAATCGTGCCGAAATTCCCCTGGCGATCTTCGCGACGGCGATGGTGGGTGGCGTCTTCGTTGTTCTCAATGCAAAATTGCGCGAAAAAGGAATCGCCAAAATCATCCAGCAAGCCGAACCCCGCGCCGTGGTGGCAGACACGGTGACAGCCGCAAATGTTCCGGCCGCTGGAATCGACGTGAAAATCCTGGTCGGTAAATCACGAGATCAGTGGGCAAGCTGGCAAGATATCGTTTCGGCATCTCCAACCGAGCCGATGCGCTGGGAGGGAATCGATGTAGATCCTGCCTGCCTGGTTTTTACTTCCGGTTCAACCGGTCAACCTCGCGGAGTCACCCTGAGCCATCACAACATCCGTTTCGTGGTCAGCGCAATCCAAGAGCGCCTCAACTACCGCGCTGACGATGTCATCGGGAGCTTTCTTCCGCTTGCGTTCGACTACGGGCTTTACCAAATTTTCCTCGCAGCCAAATCCGGAGCCACACTCTACATCGGCGATCAGGATCAAGTGGGGCCGAGACTTCCATCAGTCCTCAAAGAGGCCAAGATCAGCGTCCTTCCTGCCGTTCCCGCAGTCTACGCGGCGCTCATCACGTTGCATCGCCGTCGCCCTTTCGAGCTGCCGGAACTTCGAGCAATCACCAACACGGGCGAGCGTCTTCCGCTGGCCTACATCGAGCGGCTTCGCGGCATGTTTCCGGACCTGGCAGTCTTTGTGATGTATGGGCTGACGGAGTGCAAGCGTGTTTCGATCATGCTCCCGGAAGAGTTTGAATTCAAGCCGGATGCAGTCGGCCGTGCTCTGGACGGAACCGAAGTCTACGCAGCGGACGAACATGGCAATCGCCTTCCTCCCGGTGAAGCCGGTGAACTGGTGGTCCGTGGTCGGCACGTCGCTCTCGGCTATTGGCGAGCCCCTGAGGAAACTGCGAAACGGTTCCAAAAGCGGGCTCCGGAACGCGACGTCGAGCTGTTTACCGGCGATCGCGGTTGGGTGGATCCCGACGGCTTCATCTACTTTGCCGCCCGGGCCGACGATTTGCTCAAGCACCGGGGAAACCGCATCAGCCCCATCGAAATCGAAAACGAAGCCTGCGGATTAGCCGGAATTGCTGAAGCCGCTGTCCTCAAACGCGAAGCCGACGACACGCTCCATCTCTGGGTGACGCTTGCCGATCCTGACCTCACGGAAAGCGCCATTCTGCAAAGCCTGGACCAGGTCTTGGAGCCCGCCAAAGTTCCCGAGTTTGTCCGAATCGAAGCCAGCTTACCCAAATCCATCAACGGCAAAATCGACCGCAAAACTCTCCAGCAAAGGCTGGATGGCTCCTCCTCATGAATCCCTTCCTTCAAGAACTGGCCGAGCAACACGGCACCCCGGCCTATTGCTACGATCTAGACCAGAACGCAGCCCGAGCACAGGAACTACAGGCGCTCTTTCCGACGGCGGCGAATCCTCGCTTGATGTATTCGTTCAAATCGAATCCGCTTCCATCCGTCGCGACCGAGCTTCGCCAAAACGGTTGCGAAGCGGACCTGACTTCTCCCGGCGAAATCGATGCGGCTCTGGAGGCTGGTTTTGACCTAAGTTGCGCTCTTTACGGCGGGCCGGGAAAGGAAATGGCCGAGATCCAGTTTGCCTTGGAAGCTGGGGTCCGCCAGTTCTCGATCGAATCGTGGAACGATCTCTCAGAAATCGCTGCCGCAGCACGAACGATGAACGTGAAGGCGACCGGCCTGTTGCGAGTGAATCCGTCTCAGCCTCCGAAAGCCAAACTCGCCATGGCCGGCGTCGCCAGCCAATTCGGGTTCGAGCAAGAAGCCTTCACCGAAGCCGACCGATCCCATCTCGCTGCCGCTGCCGCTGCCGATTCCGTGAAGGTGAAGGGAATCCATGTTTACTGGGGAACGCAAATTGACGGGGTCGAAGCTCTGGCAGCCTGTTTTCGGTCTGGAATTGAAACAGCGGAGGAAGTATCCGAGCTCCTGGAGTTCCCGCTGAGCATTCTCAACCTCGGAGGAGGTTTTCCCTGGCCTTACGCCAAGTCTGGAGAGCGCGATTTAAGCGAGCTCAAGTCCGCTCTCTCCGAAATTCACGCCCAATCCGGAAGCGCCAAGAACGCGGAGTGGTGGTTCGAGTCCGGTCGTTACCTATCCGCATCTTCCGGCACCCTCTTAACCCGAGTCGTCGATCTGAAGACCTCGAAGAAGGATCGGCAGTATGCCATTGTCGATACCGGCATCCATCACCTGGGCGGAATGACTGGTCTCGGCCGAATTCCTCGATTCGCGATCGACGCGCTTCCATTGAATCCTCGCCTCGGCGAAATGACGATCGATCTGGTTGGTCAACTTTGCACGCCGCTCGACTGCCTGGCCCGCAATCTCACCATGCCGACATTGGAGCGAGGCGATCTGCTCGCCATTCCCAACGTTGGTGCCTACGGCGCGACCGGAAGCCTGACCGGATTTTTGAGCCGCCCCGCCCCGCTCGAAATCGCCTATCGCGGAACCTCGACCGTTGCGGTTCATCAACTGCGCGGCGGTCATCGCGAAGTCTTCAACGCCACTCACCCCAACCTCAAATCTATTCCATGCAATCCTCCCCAAGCAGCCTAAGTGCACGCCTCGAATCTCTCATTCGCCCTCATCTTCGTTTCCTGAAGTCCGAAGAAACTCTCGACGCTGGCCAGTCCCTGGGTGAAGCGGGTCTCGACTCGCTCGCCTCCATCGATCTTCTCGTCGAAATCGAGAGCGAGTTCGGAATCATGATACCCGATGAGGATCTGGATGAGAACACCTTCAGCAGCTTGAACTCACTCGCCGCGCTCATCGAAGATCGCATGGCTGCGGTCGCTTGATCCATTTCAACGCTTCTCAATGGGCTACGAAATTCAGGAACTTACCCGCCCCGTCGCGGAATTGGACGAAGTTGCTGCGTTCCTGGCTGACTTTGCTCGCGATGGGGAATTGCCCGAAGCGTCTGCTGCCGAAACCGATCTGGCGACCTGGGAGAAGCGGCTTCAAAACTGGTGGCTGAACAATCCCTTTAGCCAGGACGACACCCCACTGGGCTTCGTTCTGCGAGATCCGGAAGCGAAGAAGATCGTCGGCTTTCAAGGATTCATCCCCCAGGATTACATCAACGGCACTGAGATCATCCCGGGCCTGATCTCGACCACGTTTTTCGTCCGTGAAAGCGCGCGTTCCGCAGCTCTCGGAATGATGATGCGGTTGAAGCGACTAGGGCAACGGTTTCATCTTGTCGATGGCACCCCGTCAACCGAGGTCCAAGCGATTCTCGATCGACTGAAGTTTCAGAAAACCCCGGCTGGAAAGCAGCACTATCGCATCGTTCCCCTGGCTCGATTCGCCAAATTTGGCCGCAACCAATTGGACGGATTCCAGCTCGTGCTCGATCCGTCCGAGATACGCTCGATTCCCTTTCCGACCGATGGCCGATTGAGCAAACATATCACCCGTGAAGGACTGACTTGGTTCCTGAAAACGGGCTCGGATCCTTCTTACTTTGTCGGTTTATGTGATGGGGAAGGCCAGCTCTGCGCCTACTTCATCGCCAAAACGCTCAAAAAATACGGCCTCCTCAGCTCCCGTGTCATGGAGAGCGCGAGTTTCGATTCAGACGGCAGCAGCCTGCTTCGATTGGCCGATTTTGCGTCCCTCAGCCCTGAAGAATGCGGATTGCCTCGCCAAACCAGCGTGTTCGCCTGGACCAGCCTCAGCGGCAGCGTGCATCCGGAGTGGTTCATTCATCAAGCCTGGTCCACCCACCTCTACTACCTTTCGCCCGCAGCGTTGAGCACCTTCGACAAGGCATGTCAACCATCGGAAGGCGACTCGATGCTTCTTTGAGAAAATCACGTTTCCACTCGGCAAACCCGCTGAGTGATCGATGTCAGAATCTCCCACGCAATCGTTCCCGCTTTGCTCGCCAGCTCCGTGGCTAAAATGGGCTTGGCATCGCCTTGCTTCCCCATCAAGACCACTTCATCCCCTGCTTCGGGCTTCGATTTCAGCCCGGAAACATCCACGACGATTTGATCCATCGTCACCCGCCCCAACAGAGGGCATCGCTGGCCGCCAATCAAGACTTCCGCGCCTTGGTTTGATAAATGACGCGGATAGCCATCCCCGTAGCCAATTCCCACCGTCGCAACCGTCGTCGGATGAGGGGTCATAAAGGTGCTTCCGTAACTGACCCCACGCCCCGCCGGTAGTTCCCGCACCAAGGTCACCCGAGATTTCAAACTCATGACGGGACGAAGTTGGTTCTGAAGCTCCGGAAAAGGAGACAGCCCGTAAAGCATCAAGCCGGGGCGCATCAGACTAACAAATGATTGTGAATCCACAAACCCCATCAACCCCGCACTATTACTCAGGTGAATTTCCGCCATATCCGGAAGTTCGGCCACGAGATGCTTCATCATTTCTATCTGTCGATCGGTAAAATCCGGGTCTTCATCAGCAGATGGAAAGTGAGTCGCCACGCCTTCAAGCTGAACGTGGCGAAGGCCTCGAATCTGTCGAACCAGTTCCGGAGCCTCGCACTCTAGACATCCCATCCGCCCCATACCGGTATCAATCGCCAAATGGGCCTTTACCGAGGTCCCAACCGCTTCGAATGCGAGCGCCTCTTCCCAACTGGAAATCGCCACGACAAACCCCTGTCTCGCCACCGTTTCACGCTCATGGGGAAGCACCGGCCCCAAAACGAAGACTTTGCCCGGCGCATGACCGGCCACTTCCAAACCTTCAACGACATTGGCCACCCCAAACCAGCGCACTTCGTCTGCCAACGTTTCCACGACACGCACCAGACCATGACCATAGGCATCGGCCTTCACCACCGCCATGATCTCACCACCCCGGGCCAGTTTTTTCGCCAACTGCAAATTGTAACGCAACGCGCCCAAATCGATTTCGGCCCAAGTTCGGAGAAGGTCTGTGTTTTTCGAGTTGCTCACAATCTGGATAGGACTAACGCTCTTCCCCGTGAGCTTCAAGAGCGACGGCTATGATTGGATACGGAAGATTTGCTCCACGTCTTGCATCCTTGAACTTCGAGCTACTTGCCAAGCGCTCACCGAGCGCTCGACCGCAAGATCGGGCGGCGTGCGACAGCTATTGCAACGATCCAAACTGATTCGCGATCTCGCGTTGGGCGAGTGGCGGCATCGAATTCAAGACCTGCTCCACACCGAAATTGAACCCGTCCGGGGAATTCTCTTCGACAAATCCCAACACGCGAATTGGAAAGTCCCTTGGCATCAAGATCGCGTGATCGCGGTTCGACATCCCGTCGACCTTCCCGGCTTCCTCGCGCCATCGCTCAAAGAAGGAATCCCCCACGTCCAACCTCCACGTGAAATCCTTCAGAAGATGATCACCCTTCGGCTTCACCTGGATGACTGCGATTCTAAAAGCGGCGCTCTCAAAATTCTTCCGAGAAGCCACCTTCTCGGTATCTTAGAAGCCGACGAATTCCAACCGTTCGTCGAGGCGAATCGCGAAAACCCAGCCTCCTGCGATGCTGAATCCGGGGATGCCTTCCTGATGCGTCCACTTCTCATCCACGCATCTTCTCTGGCAACCGATGACCGGAGACGAAGAGTGATCCACCTTGAATATGCGCAACGCGGTATTCTACCCACCCCTGTGGAATGGCCACTGCTACATTCGCCCGCTTGAGCGAACGCACTGGAACCCGATCCAACCACGGATTCTCAGGTGAGTCCGTCCGACTGGTCCGCAGCCGTCGGTATCTCCGTCAATGGGGCCGAATGATCTTGCTAACATATTTCTCAGAGACCTAAACAATTAGGCTCTCCTGATCGACTCCCCATCTCTAACCTTCTTGGTTCAAAGCTAAGCCACTAGAGCCACTGCGCCCGATTAGTCTGGAATTTACAATATTTTCATTTCTGAGTTGCGAATTGGCAATTATTCGCTACTTCTAGAATCCTCAGACTTTTTGAATCTGGAAATTCACAATCTTCCTTGAAGTCGTTTCGCCGGGGCTAATCAAAACTGGGCGGCCAAGAGGATTTCAATCATCGCCAAACCATTCACCATCATGTTGTTGGAACGCTCCTTAGGACTAACTAGAATCCTAGTACTCTTGCAGATTTTTTCTGCCATCGCGATCATGCTGTTCGTCTTTGCGTCGCTGTCTGCTCTGGTCTATCAGGAGGGATTTGCCAGCGACGTCTACGCTCGCTATATGCTTCTCTTTATTTGTTCGATGGTGGTCGAAGTTCTGACCCGCCCATACCGGCTCCAGAATCTGTATACGACGACACCGCGGCAACGAGGAGCGTTAACCAACCGACAAATTCTATTTCCGTTTGCCGTCCTCCTGGCGACAATGGTTTTACTGAAGGATTCGACGCTCTCTCGGGCCTTTCTTTTGACCTTCGGGCTACTTTACTCGGCAATGATCTACCTCTCGAATCGGAAGATTCTGAAGACTCTCTCTCAGATGTTTTACTCGCAGTCGAAGGGGGGCGTCAAACCGGTTATCTTGATTGCGAATCAGGGCGACGCGGACCGCTTTGCCAGACGCGTTGATCAAGGCGAATTTGTAGGGATCGAAGTCGCGGGACACCTTCAGATCGGAGGGAAATCGGGCCAAGAAACAGGACGAGTTCCCCTTTTGGGATCGCTGGATGACTTGGAAACGGTTTGTAAGAATGTCAATATCGGAGGCATTGTCGTAGTCAATTATCATGAGCACGAGGATTCCTTCGACGGGATTTCCAAATTTTGTCAGAATCGATCGATTCGCTTTCTGGTTCTCGACAATGTCCTGGACCGGTTGGGACAAGACTACTCCTGCTTTAGCTTGGGAACGAGCAACGTCTATGTTCCTATCCCTGAGCCGCTTGAGGACCCGGTGAATCAAATGATGAAGCGAGCGGTAGATATTGGGGTGAGCTTGGTCGCTCTCGTGGGAGTCTTCCCCTTTGCCGCCGTTTATGTCTTTACCATTCAGCGCCTATTCTCTCCAGGACCACTGTTTTTCAAGCAAGATCGAAGTGGGAAAGATGGAGAACTCTTCCAGATCTTCAAATTCCGAACGATGACCGTTTCCAACCCCGATCAATCGGTCCAGGCAACCAAGAACGATTGTCGGTTGTATCGCGGGGCCGGATTTCTGCGAAAGGCGAGCATTGATGAGCTTCCTCAGTTTATTAATGTATTATTGGGGCACATGAGTGTGGTTGGTCCCAGACCGCACTACATCAGTCATGATGAGTCTTTCAAGGAAGTCGCCAAGAGTTATCCCGTCAGGCACTTTACAAAGCCTGGAATCACAGGACTGGCTCAGGTCAAAGGCTGTCGAGGCGAGATCAAGCGCCCCGCTGACATTCGGGCCCGGGTAAGCTGGGATATCGAATACATTCGAAGTTGGTCTGTGATGCTCGATCTGAAGATCATTCTGATGACATTTCGGGAAACGGTTCTTCCCTCTGAACGGGCATATTAGGTATTCACGGTCCGTTTGAAAAGCGGAACGGATAGATAAGCCTCAATGTTGGCCTTTGGGCTTGTCACAAAATAAGTTTACAAGATCTGCTTAGCTTCCGAGCCGTTGCCAGCGTTGGAATTCACCTCATTGAGCCCGCTAAACTCCGCCTTGGCGACAAGTCGGAACTCTGCGCATCTCACGCAAACTTATTTTGTGACAAGCCCTAAGATGCGATGGATGTTTCGCGAAAGGCAAAATTTTGGCTATCACGACCATTTTTCGCCCCTGATGGTGAGAAGTGACGGCAACTGCAATTCCCTTGCAGAACCGTACAGCGCATGTCAGAGACTGGAGCGTTGACCTCCTCGTTTCAGAACTTCGGAAACCAGCTACTTTCCTTTGCGAGAAAGACCAAAAGCTGGGCGGTCGAACATCGCTTCTATCTTTATATTGTGGGCGGCCTCCTTGCATTGGCTTCCTTTCTTCTTTGGATGGCCTTTCGCGACGGCGAGAAGCTGGAGTTACTTGTCATTAGTGGAGGATCACCGGGAGGTGCTTATCAACGAATTGCCCACGCGCTAGCCGACGAAATTCAGCGTGGATTGCCGGAGACGAAGGTCGTGGTGGAGTTCAGCCAAGGTACCAAAGAGAACATCACCCGAGTCGCCAGCGGAACTGCCGAGCTGGGTTTGGTTCAAAATGACTCAGATGGCCCGGCGAACATCCGGGTGGTAAGCCCCCTTCATGAGGAAGTTTTGCATCTATTTGTCGGTCGGAACAGCAACATTCGGCAGCTTCAAGATCTTCGGGGTAAGCGCATTGCGGTGGGTCCCGAAGGAGGTGGGACCGCGAAGCTAATCGAGAATCTTTTTGAACTCTATGGCCTCAATGAGGCGGAACTGGTGTTTGAGCCCATGGACGAAGCTTTTGCCGAACTACAGGAAGGGACCGTTCAAGTTTGTGCCATGGTAACCGCTCTGGGCACGCCGCTTTGCCGCGAAATTCTGTCAACCGGCCAGATACGGCTCCTTGGAATCAGCGAGCCAGGAATGGCAGGAAACATTGTCGAAGGGTTTCGCCTCCATTACCCCTTCATTCATCCGGCGACCATCCCACGGGGAAGTTATGCCACTCATGCGACGGAAATGGTGGAGCCTTCCCGCCCTCTTGGATCGATTGGCGTTCGCTCATTGCTAATCTGTCGTTCGGATTTGCCCCACTCCGTCACCTGCGAAGTGATCGACGCAGTGGTTCGGGCTCGTCCCAAACTCATTGAAATGGGTTTCCCTGAATTTGCCGACACCCAGTCATCGTTCGATTCCTCATACCGCTACCGGTTTCATCCCTCCGTGATTAACCACCTCAGTCGCCACCCCACGTTTCTGGAGCAGTACGCCGAATCCATGGGATTCGTTTTGTCCGCGATTCTCGCTATCGGCGGCATCTTTGCAAGTGCCCGACAATGGGTTAGCCAAGTCAAGAAGGACCGCATTGACGAGTTTTATCTGAAACTGGATGGAATCCAGAACCGTCTCGTCTCTGAGTCGCTCACTGCGGATCAACTGAACGAAATTCTCCGCACCTTGTTGGAGACCCGGCATCGAGCCGTCCGGGCACTGGTCAGCGAAAACGTGGTCGCGGATGAGAGCTTTTTGATCTTCCAATCACTGCTTACGGAATCCATTCGGGAAGTGGAGAGACAACTTCGTCTCGCAGGATCGAAGGACTGAAAAATCCAAGCTGAAACGGGCCAGAAATATTTGATAGAGCCCCTCTAGCCTACGCGTGAACTACGACACTAAAAATCACCCATATGCACTCGATCTCCCAATCTGACGAATTCACCCGGCGCCGTTTCATGGAAGGCACAGCGAAAACCTTCCTCGGCGTTGGTGCCTTGGGTTTAACCACCCGAGGTTTTGCCGCCAAAGGCCCGGGGCTCGATCTAAAACCCCGTTTGGGAGCCGCGAAGCATGTCATTTATCTCTACATGGGCGGAGGAATGACCCATCTGGATACGTTTGACACCAAACCGGGTCACGAAAACCAGGGACAAACCAAAACCATCAAGACCAATGTCGATGGGGTGAGGATTTCCGAATATCTTCCTTCGCTATCGAATCACGCCGATAAAATGGCGATCGTGAATTCCCTCACTTCAACAGCGGGAGCTCATGCCCAAGGCACTTACCTGATGCATACCAGCTACGAGGAACGCGCCACAATTCGCCACCCCGGAATCGGAGCTTGGTTGCTCAAATTCCAAGGTCGTTTGAATCCGAATCTGCCAGGTTCCGTGTTCATCGGTGGAAATAGCCGAATTGACGGCGGCGGTGGCTTCTTTGAGCCGGAATACGAGCCGCTGGCGATCAGCGACCCGAATTCTGGCCTTAAAAACTCGAAGCTTCGGGGGATGGATCAGGATACGTTTAACCATCGCTTGGACCTCGCTCGGAAGTTTGATGCGGAGTTTCACCAGCAATACAACGTCAAGCAGGTCCGGGCTTACACCCAGATGTATGACGACGCCGTTCGCATCATGACGAGCCGCGACTTGGCCGCCTTCGATCTTCGGCAAGAAGACGAGGCGATGCGTGAAGCCTATGGCGACAATCCTTTCGGCCAAGGCTGTCTCCTTGCTCGCCGCTTGATCGAACACGACGTCCGTGCTGTGGAAGTTACCCTCGGCGGATGGGACATGCACAACAATGTCTTCATCAGCGCCCCGGAGAAGTGCCAAATTCTGGACCAGGCGATGTCGACTTTGCTCAGTGATCTTGATCGTCGCGGCAAATTGGATGAAACGGTCGTCGTTCTCACCACCGAATTCGGACGCACCCCGCGCATCAACCAAAACGCGGGCCGCGATCACTACCCGAAAGCCTTCAGCTCGGTTTTGGCCGGTGGCGGCATCAAGGGAGGCCAGAAATACGGGAAGACCGACGAGGGCGCAGAAAACGTCATCGAAAATCCCGTTCAAATTCAGGATTTCAACGCAACCGTCGCCCATGCACTCGGGTTGCCGCTCGACCACGTGCTTTACAGCCCGAGCAAGCGCCCCTTCACCGTGGCGCACAAAGGAACGCCTGTTCTCGATTTGATTGCCTAATTCGGGCAGAGTTTCCTAGCGAACTTTCAGCACACAGAAAAGCATCTTGCTTGCTCATAGCACGCTCCGGGGGGAGTTCTTCTCTCTCGGAGCGTTTTTTTTGGGAACCGGCGCGGAGTTCCTTCGGGCTCTGCCTCAAAAGTCTTCCACGGGCGAGCGCTTCCCATCTTCGACGCTGAGGATTTTGGCGCGTTCTTCGCCCAACGTCGCGACTCGGAGATCCCAGATTTCAGCGTTCAAGGCATCAAATCGCTCCATCGACCAAGTATACGGTGTCGTGAGCTTCTTCTTGGTCGCTTCGATCCGGCGCAGGGAGTCATCGAGCAGGGAATGAGGGAGCTTTGCGAGATGAGTTCGGGCCTCTTCCACCATGTCGATCCGGTGGCAAATCATGGCGAGATCGTTTCCGGCTTCCATCGTGAACCGAATTGTGTCTTCGAAGCTGACTTCGTTAAGGATCGCTCCCATATCGAGATCGTCGGTCATGACCAGTTGATCGTAACCGAGTTGATCACGGAGGAACTTCTGGATGACGTTGTGAGAAAGTGACGCAGGCCAGCGAGGACGATCCGCGTCGAAACACGGATAGTGCGAATGAGCCACCATCAGGCTGTCCACATCATCGAGCAACGCCCGAAAGGGCAATAGCTCATGGGCTTCCATCTCTTCCAACGTTTTGTTGATGACGGGAAGCTCGTGATGAGGATCAACCTCTGCGGCGGAATAGCCGGGAAAGTGCTTTCCGCAGCTGAGGATGCCTTGCTTCCGCATCGCCGTGTTGAAAATCGTGGCGTTGCCGATCGTTTCATTGGGCGTCAATCCCCAGGTCCGACCGAGCAACGAGTTGTCGGTATCGCCTTGAAAAGAGATGTCGAGCACCGGGCAAAGGTCGAGATTGAAGCCGAATAACCGCAAAATCTGGCCAGTTAGCTCGCCGTGTTTACGAATCAGGGTCGGATCTCCCTTTTCACGGAGACTCTGGGCGTTGGGAGGCTCCTGACCGATGAGACGCAATCGAGAAACCCGACCGCCTTCTTGATCGATGGTGATGATCGGCTCGATGTCGCTGAGATCACGAAGGTCATCGATCAACTTGCGAAGCTGTTCGGGTGATTTGATATTCCGCCCGAACAAAATAAAGCCGCCGGGCTGAAGCCGTTTGAATCGTGCCGCCGTTTCACTGTCCAACTCGGGTTCCGGGACTCCGGTAAGGAGAAACTGGCCTAGGTGCTTTTCTTCCATCGCTCTACGTTTTTTCTTCCTCCCCTTAATCCCAACTTTCTCAGGTTATCCAACGATGATTCGCCAATTCGCTCTTGAAATGAGGCTTCGCCGCTCACGCTCATTGACCGCGTTGCTCTTCCTTGGGATTCTTTTCCTGGCCGGGTGCGGCGGCGATTCGAAGACCTACCGAGGCCCGTTTCAGCTCGGAATCGACCACTTGGTTAAACTGGAATTCGCAGGTTTGGAAGGCAAACGCGTGGGGCTCATCACGAACCAAACCAGCGTCAATCGGGAGGGAAAACCGACGCGCCAGATTCTTCACGAATCCCCTCCCGTCAATCTGGTGGCGCTGTTCACCCCGGAACACGGGTTGGATGGAACGGAGAAAGCGGGGAACGAAGTCGCAACTCGCATCGATCCGCTCACCGGCCTGATTGCCCATTCCCTCTACGGAGACACTCGCAAACCGACTCCCAAACAGTTGGAAGAAGTCGATGTGCTCTTGTTCGACCTTCAAGACATCGGCTGCCGGAGCTACACTTATCTCAGCACAATGGGCTTGGCGATGGAGGCGTGTGGGGAACAGGGAAAGGAATTCGTGGTGCTGGATCGGCCGAATCCGTTGGGCGGACTCCGCGTGCAAGGACCTCCCATGGAGGAAGAATGGCGCTCCTTCGTGGGTCAATTTCCGATTTCCTACGTCCACGGAATGACGGCGGGGGAATTGGCGGAAATGGCGAATGAAAACGGCTGGATGAACGCCCGTTGCCAACTCCGAGTGGTGCCGATGCGTGGCTGGAAGCGGTCCATGATCTGGGAAGACACCGGCCTCAACTGGATTCCCTCATCCCCGAATATCCCGAAGGCACGTTCGCCCTTTTACTACGTGGCGACCGGCATTTTCGGAGAACTACGCCTCGGCGATGTCGGGACTGGAACCGAAACGCCGTTCGAAGTGGTGGGCGGGCGAAACATCGACTCGGAAATCTTTACCCAAGCGTTGCGAGAAGCTCCGACCGCCGGAATCACCTTCGAGCCGTACCAAAATGCCACCAAACCGGAGTTTCGCGGTTCACGGCTCACGATTGACCCGAGAGCAGAGACCGACCTGCCCGGGTTGAATGTCCTCTTCATCCAACAACTCGACCTTCCCGTCAGCCAAATCTTTGCCTCGGCCGACGCCAGTCCCTGGAAAACGTTCTACAAAGTCTATGGAAGTGAAGGTCTCAAGAGCGACATGAACCACGCCGTTTCCCATCCGGAAATCGTGGCCAGTTGGAAGCCATTTAACGAGAAGTTTGCCGAGGAGCGAGCGCCATTCCTTCGTTATCCCTGACTGGTGGCTCTGACTTACTGGGTCAGGAGCCAATAGCGCTTTCCGGTTCCCACCGTCCGCTTCTGAAGATAGCTCCGAGAACCGACGCCCGGCTCTACTCCATTAAACACCTGGTTCAGGTCACGAAGCAACTGGGTATGATCGCCAAAGTAGCCATGGTGCAGGTAATCCGTCGCCGCCGCGCTGGAGTCAATCGCCTCGATGCCGGGCAGGCCCGCCAACGTCGAAGCATTTTGCCCCACGCGCTCGTACTTCCAGACTTTCTCGGAAGCAAGCAGCGCCTTGTCTCGTTTCGAAGTGTAAACCGTAATAGGAACGCCGGTTTCCGCTAACTCTGGCGCGATATCGGTTTTGAAAGTGTCCGCATCGATATCCGGAGCGGCGAGAATCACCGCCTTCAGCTTGGTGCGGTCGTTTGAACCCAAATCGCGATAAACGTCGGCGATCACCGTCGAAGTGAGGAGGTTCCCCATGCTGTGAGCGATGATGTAAACTTCTTCGGCACCACTGTCGCTGATGACGGTTTTGAGGAATTTCCGCAGGTGCGGGCGCGACCACTCGTTGTCGTTGCGATCCTCAAAGTAAAAGCTGAGATCGCCGCGAGACGGCCAACTGAAGAAAATAGGGGCTCCTTGAAACTCCAGATCGTGGGCCAACTGAGCAGTCCGGCGCGCCGCGTCTTTGAACCGAACATTGTATCCGTGGATGAACACAAACGCCTTCTTCTTCGAACCCGTTTCCTCCCGAAGAAGTTGGGCAAATCCCCGTTTTGAGGTCGGCTCAACCTGCATGAGAACCACGTGTTTTCTGGGATCTTCGACGAATTCCATCCGGAGAAGACTGGGAGCCTCTAACTCCCCGGAACGATGCCGATCCGGAATGCTCACGAAACAAAACCCCGTCTGGAGACCGCCGCGATCCGCTCCGAAAAATTCGTTCGGTTTGAGATTCCCACTTCGCTTCCGATTCGTCCCGTAAAGGACACGTTTGACAATAAATCCGTCTGCCTGAGGCGCTCCCGGCATCGCAATTTCCTCTTCCTCAGTAGCTGCTTCTTCCGGCATTTCCTCAGCCGGAGCATCGTCCATCACCGCGCCCTCGCGTCCCCCACCCCATCCGAACGGATTCCGAGGTGCTGGCGGTGGCGCAGATTCCGTCATCGGCGCGTCCGAATCCGGAACAGCGGGCGCTTCTTCCACGATTCCCCCAACGACTTCATTAGAC
>CAYGQD010000009.1:0-66530 GCA_964351855.1 uncultured Verrucomicrobiales bacterium | reverse complement strand
GGATAATTAGCCTGGCGCTGGCGCGCACGTGCCTTTCCTTCGACCACGGCATTGACCGCTTCGAGGTGACTGGGGTTCGCAGCGAGAGAAATTTTAACGGCCTTCCCATGCTTGGTTTCCCGCGTGGTCTCGAAACCCAAGTGATATTTTACGTCGCCATCTCCCATCGCCACGTTCGGGACATAGTTTTCGCTGAACTCGTAGAGGAGAACCTTGAGCGGCTTGCAGAGGAAATTGGCGAGAATGTTGAGACGGCCGCGGTGGGCCATTCCCATGACAATGTGATCGATTCCCGCGCTGGTGCAGCCTTCGAAAATGGTGCCTAAGGCGACCATGACCGACTCCCCGCCATCCAGACCAAATCGCTTCTGCCCCACATACTTGTGATGGAGGAACTGCTCGAAGCTTTCTGCTTCGACGAGCCAGCTCAACACCTCCTTCTTCGCTTCCCGATCCGGTTCCGGCAAATCCTGGCGAGCCTCGATCCGATCTCGCAACCAGTGGCGCACATCGTGATTGTTGATGTGCATGAACTCATAGCCGATTTTTCCACAATAAATGTCCTCCAACTGGCGAATCATCGTCTTCAACGTCATCCGCTGGGCGCGACGGAAGAATTGACTTTGAACCTCTTTGTCGAGGTCACTGGCCGTGAAACCGAGCGAATCGAGCGTCAGTCGCTCATTGCGGGGAGCTTCATCACTCAGCGGATCCAACCACGCCTGGGTGTGGCCGAGAATCCGGTAATTGTAAATCATGCTGACGACGAGAGCTCGCCGCGCTAGCTGCAATTCGTCATCCGTTCCCGCCGATCCGGTCGCAGTGGGTGGGGCCGCCCCGTTTTTTCCCAATTTGAGTTGAGCCGCACCCAGCTCGAATCCCTCGAAAAAGGCTGACCAATCGGGTTCGACCGAGCGGGGGTCGTTTTTCCAGAGGGCGAATTTTTCGTCCAGGAGGTCGGCGTTGAGCCGAGCAGAAACCGAGGAATTCATTGGAGAGGGAAATCAGGATACAGGCGAGCGTCTAACCTTGCCGAGAATAGCAAGAATACGATTCTTTTTTGGCCGAAAGTCGCGGGAAACCTTACGGAAAAAGCCCGTGGAAAGGTGACATTTTCGTCAAATAAGGTTGATTTTACGGGGAACCAAATTCTTCATCCGATCGGCTTGCCACAAATGAGATGACAAGTCCACTCCTTCACCGCAATTTCGCCGTGAAAATGTTCCGACTTTCCAACCGAACTTGGTTTGTTCAGCCTCAGCAGGCCCCCACCCAAATTCGGAAGGTAAAGTTACTCATCTCCGATACTGGAGGTGGGCATCGAGCCTGTGCCACCGCTCTGCGCGAAGCCTTGCTCGAAACGGACCCGAGCCTCGAAGTCGATATTGTGGACGGACTGCGTGAGACGGGACGGTTTCCGCTCCACCGCATGCCAGAGCTTTACACCCGTTGGAGCGAAAAACGTCATCTCTGGAGAACCACCTTCTACCTTTCGAACGGCCGGAGACTCTCCAACGCCCTGTTCTACCCTTGGCAGCGGATGAGCCGGACCGCCTTGGAGCGCGCAATTTTCGAGGACGAGCCCGATTTGGTCGTGGTCCTGCATCCCTGCCTCACCTACGCCACCTACAAAACCGTCCAGCGGATGAAACGGCGCCCTCACATCGCCACGATTGTCACGGATTTGGTGTATGGCCACGCCAGTTGGTTCGCCCACGGGGCCGACCGGTATTTCGTCCCGACGGAGGCGATGTTGAACCGAGCTCTCCAGCAGAAACTGCCTCGGGAAAAGGTCAACCTGACCGGATTGCCGCTGGCATCGCGCCTCTTCGGGCTGCGAGCAAAACGGAAGCAGCTGCGCCACGAGTTGGGCTTCGAAAAGCCGAGCGTGGTCTGCGTCGGAGGGGCGGACGGCATGGGGATCCAGCGAATCGCTCGCGCCCTGATCAAAGTTTCGCCCGAAATCGACGTTCACCTGGTTTGCGGAAAGAACGAGGCGCTCCGCGAAAAAATGCTCAGTCTCAATCCGCCTTCAAACATCCGTATCCACGGTTTTGTCACGAACTTGCCGGAGATGCTCGCCGCCAGCGATATGGCCCTCATCAAAGCGAGCCCAACAGTTCTGATGGAAGCCCTCACCGTCGGTGCCTACGTCCTGCTTTACGATTACGTCCCCGGCCAAGAATATCCCAACGTTCGCTACGTCCAGGAAAACGGGTTTGGCGATTTCTCGCGCTCGCCGAAAACGATCGTCAGCAAGATCAACGAGCACTTCGCGAAGCTGGCCCACCTCCCTTTCGAGGAACGCGGGGTGAACTTTGTCCCGCAAGACGGCGCGAGAGCGATTGCGCGGGAGTTACTTCGGTCCTAGGCTGCGCCCATGGTCGAGATCGATTTTACCTATGAAGGTGGGTTGCGCTGCGCCGCGACTCACGGACCCTCCGGCGAACAACTCTTCACCGATGCTCCGGTCGATAATCACGGGAAGGGCGAGAGCTTTTCGCCGACGGACCTCGCCGCCACTGCCCTGGGGAGTTGTATGCAGACCGTCATGGGAATTTACGCGCAGCAGCACGAGATCGACCTCACCGGAATGACGGCCAAAGTCCGCAAGATCATGACGACGGAGCCGCCGCGCCGGATCGCCAGGCTGGAAGTGGAGATTGAGGTGCCCCTCCCCGCAGATCATTCCCGAGCCAAAGCGCTCGAAAAAGCCGCCATGACCTGCCCCGTCCACCAAAGCCTCCATCCGGACATTGAGATTCCGGTGGAGTTTCGGTGGATCGGTTAGGGCTTAGAGGATCAGACAATCGTTCCTTCCGACTCCACCTTCGGCTCAAAGCCTTCGATGAGGCGGGGCTTCCAGAGATGAAGAGAGCGGACCAGCAGCTCGAAGTCTTCCTGAGAGAGTCCGGTCGGAATGCGGACATTTCCTTTGCTGAGCGGTAGGGTGAGAACCGGGGGTTGCGGCGTTGGCGGGGAAGCAGACTGAAGCTCTCCGGAAGCCCAACGCTGTTCCATGCGGCGATCGCGGCGGCGTTTTTGAGCGCGGCGACGAGCGACTTCCGGCAAGTCCGGTTCCATGTCTAACTCCTTCAATTGGGCCAGTTCGGAGTTCGCGCTGTAGACTTCACTGGCGCGTTTCGCACCACCATCGGTAAATCCGCGTTCGAGCAGGCGCTTCTCCAGGTCTTCGCGATTGAGGTGACGGGCGCGGCGCCAGATTCGGAGAAACATCGGCGGGGATAAGGCCGCTTGGCGGAGTAGTTGGAGTCGGGCTTCGGGGTCGCTCTCCGGCGCTTCCAGGATCGCTCGGCCAGTCGCGGTCAGCTCGACCTCGTTTTTGCGTTTGTTGATCAATCCATAACCGGCCATGGCGGCGAGCACCTTGACGGCGGCTCCGTTCGGACCGGAATAGCCGAGGGCGGTGATGGCGGCTTCGAGACTCAGGGGCGGCTCGGAAGTGGCGGCTTGAAGTTGGTTCAGGTGTTCCAAGGCCTCGGCCAAAGGAGTGAAGGGGAATCGGGGGCTACGTTCTTTCATGGCGCTATAATTGCCTGCTTAGCGGTAAACTCAAGCTAAAACAACGCTTTTAGCTATTTTTGGTGTTTTAGCGCAAGATTGAAGGATGATTTCCCTTTCGTGGGCTTGATAGGTTCGATTTGAATTCCGCCCATTCCCGATTCACTCTCTCCCCCATGAATGTTCCCGATGAACTCAAATACGCGACTTCCCACGAGTGGGCCCGCCTCGAAAACGACGTCGTAACCGTTGGGATCACCGACCACGCTCAATCCGAACTCACGGACATCGTTTACCTGGAGTTACCAGAAGTGGGCCGAGTGGTGGATGCAGGAGAAGACGTCGCCGTGATCGAATCCGTCAAATCCGCGAGCGACATCTACTCACCGGTGGCCGGAGAAATCGTCGAAGTGAATCAAGACACCGGAGAAAACCCCGCCAATGTGAACACCGATCCCTATGGTAACGGTTGGCTCTTCAAAGTGAAGGTGAGCGGCCCGGAAGCGCTCGATGATTTGATGGACGTAGCGTCCTACTGCGTTCACATCGGCTAGCTCTTGAAAGCTACCTCGAACGCGGAATCGATCGTCGGGACCTGCCATTCGAAACCTCGCTCTTTCCAAATTTTCGGCTCGACCCGTTGGCTGTAGAGCAGCGCTTGGGAGAGTTCACGAAACGCGAGCTTTACGCCGAAAGCAGGAGCGGGGATGAGGGTGGGGCGATTCAGGGCGTTGCCGATTTCCCGCGTCATTTCGAGATTCCGAACTGGACTAGGGCTGACGAAGTTGACTGGGCCAGTGAGACTTTCGTCGGTGATGGCGGTCTCTAGCATCGTTACCAGGTCCGGCGTTGCGATCCAGCTGAACCACTGTTGACCGCTGCCCAGTTTACCGCCCAATCCCAGCCCAAACACCTTGGCGAACATCGCGCAGGCTGGACTCCCCTCCCCTAACACGACGCCGATTCGGGCACAGACCGGTCGAATCCCCAGATCACTCGCCCGGGTCACTTCCGCTTCCCACGCTTCGACCAAATCCGAAAAGTATTCGCTCTCACCCTTGCTGGCGTCTTCCGGCAGTTGCTCGTCTCCTCGATCCCCATAATAAGCGATGCCGGAGGAGGAAACGAGGACGCGCGGCCGATCCTCGGGTTCCAGTTCGGCGAGGCGTTCGCGAATTCGCCTCGTCACATCGACCCGGCTATCCCAAACCCGCTTCGCCTTCTGCGGCGTCCAGACGCCAAAAATGGGTTCATGGCCCAGCAGCACCAGCGCATCGAGCCCGCTGAAATCTCCCACGCCGTTCTCCAGCTTCCGCATTCCCGATTGATTCGAGCGAGAGTAGCCGATGACCTCATGCCCGGCTTCGCGGCAACGCGTGGCGAGGTGGGAGCCGATGTAGCCGCTGATTCCTGTGATTCCGATCTTCATTGCGTGGAGATACGTGTCGCATTCCAGAGCCGTTCGCACGAGCAAAACGTTTCCCGCAATTTTGAGTCGTGACAATCCGGCATCGCCGACATAGCAAAGAGAAAGACGCTATGAATCTGATTCGCCCGATCTTCTTTACCTGGATAGTTACCACCCTGGGCCTGGTTGCCGAACCCGGCCTCGTGGTGCTCTATGACTTTACCGAGACCGAGGGAAACCGGGTCGAAGATCGGTCCGGCGTCGGCGAGCCGATTCATCTCCGGATCGAAGATCCCAAGGCGGTCACCCGTTCGGCAGGATCATTGCGCGTTACCGGCAAGACCTTGATTCGCAGTGAAAAGCGGCCCACGAAGCTGATCGAAGCGATCGAACAATCGGGCGCGATCACCCTCGCGGCCTGGATCGAGCCCGGAAACTTGAAGCAGGAAGGCCCCGCCCGAATTCTCACCTTTTCCGGCAGCACCAGCGCGCGCAACTTCACCCTCGGTCAGGAACGCGACCGCTACGATGTGCGGTTCCGGACGACGCGCACTGACCGCAACGGCATGCCCGGGCTGGCCTCGCGCTCGAAAACCGTTGAGACCCGTCTCACCCACGTGGTCTACACCAGGGACCGCAGCGGCAGGGCTCGCGTCTACCTCAACGGGAAGCCGAATTCAGATTCACAGGTTCCCGGGGAGCCAAAAAACTGGGATGACGATTTCCAATTGGCCCTCGCCAATGAATTGACGAAAGATCGCCCCTGGCAGGGAACCTTTCATCGCGTTGCCATCTACAACCGCGATCTCAATCCCGGCGAAATTGCCACCCAATTCGAAGCCGGTCCGGACGGCAAACTCAGCGCCGCGCAATTGGCCGAACGCGCCAAAACCGAGGGAGATCACCTCTTTGAAACCAAGATCGCCCCACTGTTTTCCCAGCACTGCTTGGAATGCCACGACGCCGCGATCCAGAAGGGCAAACTGGATCTCTCGCGCAAGTCGCTCGCCATGACCGGCGGCAAAAGCGGGTCGGTGATCGTTCCGGGCAAGCCGGAGGAGAGCAAGCTCTGGGACCAGGTCTTTCACGATGAGATGCCGGAAGATCGCGAACCGCTGGCATCAGAGGAAAAGGAAGCCCTCAAGAAATGGATTGAGCTGGGGGCTCCCTGGCCGACGGAGACGATCGATCCCGCCATCTACGCCCACGCGGGCAAAGCCCAACAGACTTGGGTGCAGCGGCTCACGATCGACGAATACATCGAAACGGTGCGGGCGACCGTCGGCGTTGATATCGGCAAGGAAGCCCGAGAGTTGCTCCCCCCAGATCTGCGAGCCGACGGATTCAGCAACACCGCCTACAACCTCAACATCGACCTCAAACACGTCGATGCCTATGGTCGCCTCGCGGAAATCATTCTCGACCGGATGGACGTGCCGAAGTTTGTCTCCCGTTTCACTCGGAGTCGCAGCATCGAGGATAAACCGGTTCGTGCTCTGCTTGAAGACATGGGAAAATTCGTCCTCAGGGGTCCGCTCGACGCCTATGAGATCAACGCGCTGCGGGGCATTTCCACGACCGTTTCCGCGACCGGAGGCGACTTCGACGAGGCGATGCGTTATGTCATTATGGCGATGCTCCAGTCGCCTCGATTCGTCTATCGGATCGAGAAACAGCGCGGCGACGGTGGATCCTGGCCGGTGGGGAATTTTGAGCTAGCTTCGCGGATGAGCTATATCCTGTGGGGTGGACCTCCCGATGAAGCGCTCTTGAAGGCCGCTGATGCCGGACACCTAACGGACTCATCGAAATTCGATGAGCAACTCCACCGGATGTTGCGGGATCCACGGACGATTCAGCGTTCGCGCCAATTCGCGGCGGAGTGGCTCGATCTGGGGCGACTGGAAAATTTGCGGCCTAACCCGAACAAGTTTCCCAACTGGACCCCGGAACTGGCTGATGACATGCGCGCGGAAACCCTCGCTTTCTTTGAAGAGGTGGTCTGGAAGCAGAACCGGCCGATGGCAGATCTGCTGAGCGCGCAGGTAACCTTCGCGACGCCACGATTGGCTCAACACTATGGTCTCCCGCCGAAGGGCGACGGCCTGGAGCGCTACGAGTTGGCTTCCTTTCCGGCCCGTGGCGGCTTACTGACTCAAGGAAGCGTTCTGACGATCGGTGGCGATGAAGCGTCGATGGTCGCTCGCGGTCTTTTCGTGCTTCACGATCTCTTGCGCGGCAGTGTCTAAGAGCCGCCGCCCGGTCTCAACGTGACTCCAGTTCCGACGAAAGCCGGTCTGACGCATCGCGACGTCGCCGAGCAGCGGATTACGAACGTGAATTGTGGCGGCTGCCATTCCCGCTTCGAGCCGCTCGCCTTTGGTCTGGAAAAATTTGATGGTATCGGCGCCTTCCACGACCGGGACTCGCACGGAAATCGACTACGGGAAGATGGAGAAATCCTCATTCCCGGAACGGAAAAAGCGATCAGCTACGAAACGTCCGCCGAACTCATGGAATTGCTTTCGAAGAGTGATCGCGTGGCCGAAAGTCTGACCTGGAAACTCGCCCAATTTGCCCTCGGTCGCCCCCTCGCGCCGCAAGATGCACCGATCGCCTCCCAGCTTCATCGCGAAGCCAAGGGCAAAGGCGGAACTTACAGCAGCATCATCAGCGCGATTCTGAAAAGCGATCTCGTCCAGCGGACGCGGACGGAGAGTTCGTAGCCGCTAGAGCCGAATCGTCTCGACTCTAACCTCACACTCCATTTTAAGGATCCGGCCAAGGCACTTCCAGGCTCCGCCGGATGGCGAGTACACGTAGGCGAGGTCGAGCTCCAGTTCCTCCAAGGCCGAGTCGGGATGACCGACGTAATCGAACTCGACCGGCTCCACATATTCGCCCTCGTTGTAAACATGAGTCGAGGTCAAAATGCGCCGAGCGCGAACCACGACTTGATAGTAATTTTGATAGCCGGTGTGGGCGGCTTTGACTTCTTGGACGTGCCAGAGTTCAACCGGCTCTTGATTGCAGAGGGAACAGTAGGAAACCATCAGGCGCTGGGTTTCGATGTAGGCCGCAGCGCGCTCGGCGTCGGCTTTGGAAAGGTAAGCAAGCTGATCGGCCAGACCGAATGCAGGCATCAAGAGCAGACCGAGGAGGATTCCCAGCGTTTTCATAGCCTGAAGGTAGCGCGAAATCCGGGAAGATGCGGCAAAAAAAGGGCTGCCCGATTTCTCAGGCAGCCCCCATCGTAAATAAAGAGGTTGGAAGTTAAGACCTAGGTAGCAGGGGCACCTTCGACCGGAGGGCGCTTCGGCTTTTGTCCGCTACCCGCTTTGGGGTTGGAACCCGGGCGATCCGCACCGCCACCGCCTTGAGGACGATTCGCGGCCAATTCTTCCTTGGTCACCGCGCCGTCTTTGTTCGCGTCCGCTTTGGAGAGACGAGCCCAGGCTTCGGCGGGAACTTCGCTTTCGGAGAGTTTTCCATCGCCGTCCTTGTCCGCTTTGCTGAACATTTCTGCGCCGCGAGCTTTATCCGGGCCACCACCGGGGCCTCCCGCACCAGGTCCTCCGGGACGACCCGCTTTCAGTTCTTCACCGCTGACGGCACCGTCGCCGTCTTTATCGAGCTTGCCCATCCGCTCCCAGCGCTCACCGGCTTCCGCCTCGGTGATCTTTCCATCACTGTTGGTATCCATTTTGGCGATCATCTGAGCCATCATTTCTTTGTTCGGTCCGCCGCCAGCACCCATTTTGGGGATTTCGCTCTCGTCGATCGCCATGTCACCGTTTTTGTCGAGCTTGCCCATCCGTTCCCAGCGATCTCCAGCTTCCGCTTTGGAGACCTTCCCGTCGCCGTCGGTATCCATCTTCTTGAAGAATTCGCCGCCACCGGGACGGGGAGGCTTTTGACCATCATTTTCGGCAAAGCTGAAAGTCAGACCAGCAGCAGAAGCCGCCACGATCAGGAGAGTATAATTCATGAGTTTCATCGTACTCTGATCGACGCACCGCCAATCCGCCGGTTACAACCCTCGAAAAAAACTTTTCCCATTGCGTTTTCCTCCCCATTCTCCTTCCGCGAAACGAAAAAGAGAGCCGGCAAATGCATGCCGACTCTCTTTATCCAGTCACTCACTCAATTAGCTACTCACTCAAACTAATAAACTAAAAGAACACAGAATGAATTGTTGAAATTGGATCCGCAGGGCCTTCGCGTTGGCCGTGCTGTTGATAACCATAGTTTCCATGATTTAAGAAGTTTATCAACTGTAATTCTCAGTTTTTATGGAAATTAGATCAATTTGCCTGTTTTCGGCCCAAACCTCGCTCAAAAGGTGGCTCTCCTGACGAGCCGTTGCCAGAAACGCCATTCTTGCCTCGGAGCAGCTTCCGTCCTCCCATCGCCCAAGCTCCGGCGATCCCGGTCTAATCCAACAACTCGCGAAAGCGCGGTAATACTTTGCGCAGGAGCAGATTCCGCCCACCACGCATCAGGATTTCGCTGACCTGTCGATCCGGGCTCAGACAGGCGAGTGGGAAAACCTCGTCGAGAAGCTCACTATCTCCGAGCCGAACGGTGCCGTGAAGTGCCTGGTGATCGCCCGAAGGCATGATCCGGATTTCGCCTTCCTGACTGGCAATGCGCACGAATTGAATGGGTTCTTCAGGAGATTCCTCGGAAGTCTTGAGGTGAACGGCCAATTCTTCATCACCGTGGCGAAAGCGGAATTCGTCGCCACTCTTGGAAACCAACTCCGCCTTCAGTTGCGTGGAAATCCAGGCCACTAAGTAGAGCGCCGCGTTGCGATGCGGAGGCGTGTAGCAGACTTCCATCTCCGAAAGATGAGTCAATTGGCCAATCCAACGGTGATCGTCAAAGATCTGGGCAATGGCCCAGCGGAAGCGATGTCCGCAGGTGTATTCCAAATCATGAATCATGAACTGACCACGATTCACCGCATCAAACTGGCTTCCCGCAGAGTTGCGGGCTTCCGCCAATAGCTCGAACTGCGAGGCCGGAACTGACCAACGGCTGCTGTCCACGATCAGTCGATCAAAGCGGCTGTAGAATCGCTCCCGGAAATACTCCGTCAGCTCCCCCTTCCACCAAACGACCATGGGAAGATCCGAACGGAGGTGAGAAAAGACCAAACTCGGCATCGACTTTGCCCCTTCGCCTTCGAGCAGGAAGGAAATTTGCTCAGAGCAGATCAGCTTACCGCCGCGCTCGTTCACTTCGCACAAGGCTTCGACCCAGGCGCGGGTTCGCGTTTGCGTTTGATTGGGCGCAACGCAGATGAGGAGAGCTCGGCAGGCGTGACTGCGGGTGATTTCGCGAATCAGGTCGTGATTTTCGAGCAGGCAACCGGGTGATTCGCTGAAAACGGCAAAGTTCATGAGCGAGGCCCGCGTCAGCATCTCATCATCGCCAAAAAACGCTTCCAGCTCGCGCGTGACTTGATCGAGTTCGACCTCTTTTCCCAAGGCTCCCATTTCCAGCTCGTGTGCCAGCTCCGGGGTGATAACGGAATCGGGATTCATGGGATTAGAGGCGGCGCCAGCGGCGATTGTCGCGGTGAAGCAATTCATCCGCCTCGGTCGGTCCCCAGGTTCCGGCGGAATACTCGGCCATGGGCGGTTGCAGGCTTTCATCGACCTCATGCCAGCCTTGTTCGATCTGATCAATAAAGCTCCAAGCGTTCTCGACCTCATCGCGACGGGCAAAGAGGGTCGCGTCCCCGGCCATCGCATCAAGCAACAGTCGCTCGTAGGCCTCGGGGCTGGCTTTACCGAAGGAGTTCGCGTAGTGGAAATCCATCTTCACCGGCTCCATCCGAATGGAAGGACCCGGGATCTTCGAAAGAATCCGCAGGGAGATCCCTTCGTCCGGTTGAATCCGAATCGTGAGGACATTTTCGCGGGAACTGACCGGGAAATTGCTGAAGAGAACGCCGGGCGGTTCTTTAAAGTGGACCGAGATTTCAGTGACCTTCTTGGGGAGCCGTTTGCCCATTCGGACATAGAACGGAACGCCTTCCCAACGCCAGTTTTCGATGTGCAAACGGAGAGCCACGTAGGGTTCCGTCATCGATTTCGGGTTGATCCGATCTTCCTCGCGGTAGCCGACGACCGATTCGCCCAAAATCGTCCCCGCCGAGTATTGGGCGCGAACCACGTTCTCCTTCACCCGCCCTTTCATGGGGCGCAACGACTTGATCACCTTCACTTTTTCATCGCGAATCCCATCCGCGCTGAGATCGACCGGCGGCTCCATCGCAATGAGGCTGAGCAACTGAAGCAGGTGATTCTGGACCATATCGCGTAGGGCCCCCGCCGTGTCGTAATAGCCTCCCCTCCCCCCTTCCATGCCCAGATTCTCAGCACAGGTGATCTGGACGTGATCGATGTGGCGGCTGTTCCAGATGGGCTCGAAAATCGCATTGGCGAAACGCAACACCATGATGTTTTGGGCCGTTTCTTTCCCGAGATAGTGATCGATCCGGTAGGTATCCTTCTCATCAAAGGTCGAATTGACGATCTCATTGAGGCGCTGGGCAGTCACGAGGTCTTTCCCGAACGGCTTTTCCACGACGGCGCGCGCCCAGCTGTCTTCTGGCGCTTCATTCAGTCCGGAACTCCGCATTTTCTCCAAAATATCGTCGAAAAATTCCGGTGCGCTGGCCAGGTAGAAGAGGCGATTCGGCGTCGTCCCGCTGTCTTTCTCCAACTCAGTCAAGAACTCCGCCAAGCTGCGATAGCCGTCTTCATCTTGAAATTCGCTTTGGTGGTAGAAGATCGACTGAGCAAAGCGTTCCCACTCCGCATCGTTATGCTCGCTCCGGGAGACCTTTCGATTCATCGTCTCCAACTCGTCCCGAAACTGCTCGTGCGACTTCTCCCGACGAGCAAACCCTATCACCCGCGTTCCCGTCGGCAAATCTCCCATCGCGTGGATGGTGTAAAGTGCCGGAATCAGCTTGCGATGCGTTAGGTCGCCAGTCGCCCCAAAGATGACGATGGTGCAAGGCTCCGGAGCATTGCGGGAGACGAGGAATTCGCGGAATGGATTCTCCATTGGGAAGACAAGTTGGTGAGGATCAAAGGCAAGTCCAGCCACGTTTCTGTGAAAAAACGAGACGCTCAAACTCACGCCAGGCTCTTCCGTTTGCCCACCAGTTCCTAACCAAAGAGCAGCTTACAAACCAGGAAGCTGCGATCAGGTTTATAGGTCCGGAAATTCGTCAGAACCCCCAGTGTCGTTCGAAGCTGGTGGGTCGGTGCCTGAATCGCCCGGGCTTCCCCATTCTGAATCGTCCGGGTTTCCCCATTCGTCGACCTTGGGTTTCTTGACTTCCTCGTCGATTCTCTGAACAACGCTGGTGATGGTATCCAGCTTCTCAATGAATTCATCCAGGCGGCGCAACTGCTGAGCCTGAGACTCGATCATAGACTCCAGCGAGCTGATTTTTTCATGGAGAGCGGAGATGGCTGGTTGATCGCTATCCACTTCAGCAACTTGGCGCAAATCCCGGCCAAACCCCATTAGAGCGGGGCGTTCTACGTAGGTGACGCGGTGCATCACCCTCCAGGCTTTATTCGGCTTGCCATCCCTTGCCTGACGAAGCGCCCGGGCCTCTTCGTCGTTACTGGCGAGCCACTCCGGATCGACCACCTGATTAAAGAAATCGTGAAAGTGATTCACGCTTCCCTCAAGGTAAAATGTCATGAACCGGTAGCGGTCCACCTTTTCACCAGGGAGGATGGGATGATCGTTGTAGTCGGTAATGCCTCGGCACTCCACCCCGCTCAGATCCACGGCCAACTCCAGGGACTTACTACGCGTCTCGCTCTTGCTCATTGTCTGCGTCATGTTCACCGTGGCTTGGGCCGTGAGAGCGACCGACGCTCCGGCCACGGTGAAATCACCTTCGGCTCCCAGGCCAGCATTCAGATTGAACGAACCTCCAATCGTATGGGAGGCGCTGTTGGCAAAACTCTGGGCCTCGGACCGTAGACCGCCGTCCCCGTCCCAGACGTAAGTGTTGACGATATTGCGTTTCCCGGCCCGGAGTTGCAGGTCTTCCAACTTCTTCTGCCAGTTGGCGAAACACTGCGTCGCGTGGGCTTTCTTTTCCAGGTTCGATATCCTGGATTCGATTTGTGCCTTCTTGGCGTCCACCGCCTTTTGCTGCTCCTTTTGCCGGGCCTTGCCCTCTTTCTCAATCCGCTCCTTCTCTGCCTTGTCTCGAGCCTCCTGCTCTTTTTTGCTAAGTTTCTTTCCATCCTTGGCGCCGTCGCCAACCTCAATCGGTTTGGCCTCGGGGCCCTTGCCAACTTCCCGACTGAGCGAGGTTTCATCGACGAGGAGGGCGTTGAATTGCTCAAAGTAAGACTGGCGGCGTTTGTCTTCTTCCTGAATCTGCTTTTTCAGCGCATAGGCCTCCTTCAACCGATAATAACTGGCTGGATAAAGCGAGCCGTATTGAGCTCGCGATTCTGGCACGTGCGGGTAAAAACGGTCGCTAGCGGCTCCCGTGCCGGTCTGCCCGTCCAAGCTACCGTTCATCGTGTAGGCCGGGTTGATCAGGAAGGTGATCGTATTGACATCCGGCGGAATGTCTTTCACCGGCAGAACCTGGTATCCCACCATCCGCTTCGTCCGTGACAGGCGCGATATGAAAACATCGGCCAGCGAGGAGACCACAAGCGCATAGCCCACATTCTTCGGGATGAAGCGTTTCCCTAAATTCGGGAATTTGGCCTCGTCCTCCACGGTGCCATGCAGTTCCAGGCGATCCGCCATGGTCGTTGAGGAACTGGAGGCGATGCTGCTTTCGTTCTGGAACTGGTAGGAAAAATCGAGGTTGCCTTTAAACCCCGCTTTCGTGGCCGCGATTTTTGAGGAGATGACCATCCCTGCGTCTGCTTCCGTCTCGACTCCTGCAAAGATATCGACGGTCGCCCCCAAGCCCGCGTCCTGCGCCCGTGTCCAACTGAACTCCACGTCCTCCGCCTGGCTCAACTCAATGGAAGTGGCGCCGTTGTAGTCATCTTCCAAGGTCAGGTTCTCACTGGGAACCGGCGGTGCGCCCTCGATGTAGCCCAGCAGGGTGGGCTCAAACTGCGCATTCCCTACCCAGGCCAATTCCAGATCCTCAATCCGTTTCTCCGTCAGGATGGAAACACCGTCGCTCTCCGGCCAAGCCAGGAAACGCCGCATCATCGAGGTCCGCTTGCCGGTTTTGGCATCGAGCCCAAAGGTGCTGTATTCTCCGGCGATCAGGCTGTTGGGGGGCACAGCCTCGGTTTCCCCCGCCGGGTCAGTGAGCTTTCCAATGGTCGGGCACGAGAAAGACCAGTCCCGCTCGGTGATGGTCCCGTTCAACATTGCATTTCCCTGCCGGTTGTGAACCACCGTTCCCTTTCCCTCATCCATTGGAAAGTAGGCAATCAGGCCAGGCTCGTTCCCGGTTAACTTCACTTTGCTGTTGATCTCGATCTCTTCGTCGCTGAGCGCCACGTTCCAGAACCGCAACTCCGCGATTTTACCGAAGGGGCTGAGTCCCAAGGAGCCATTGCCGACCTTGCTGATCGAAAATAGTTCGGCGGGATGGGTTTTCTCCAGAGGGAGCCAAATGTCCACCTCTTTGGCTTTGTTATTTGCCAGGTAGTCGGTCCCAGTCAGTTGGAAGAGATCTTCCACCCTGACCTTCAAACGCTGTCCGGCAGCGTCTTCCCAATTTCTTGGCAGGAGGAACGTGCGCTCCGCTTCCTTCGGCTTACTATTTCGAAGCGATTTAGGAATCGCCTGGAGGATTTGCTCACCTCTGAATTTGTAGCGACGGTGAAGCGGGACGGTGATCTCGGTTTCCCAGGTATAACCATCGTCAGGGGAGTCGAACATCCGTTCGTCTATTGAGCCGGGCTTGGCATGTTCGATATCTGAAAGCTTGATCCGCAGGTTTCCGTCCTTTTCGGAGGTCAACGGCAGATGCACCGACATCTCTTTGCGACCAAACTGGTCGGTTAAGGCTCCGTATTTTATAAGTCGACTCGCAAAGCGACCCAAGCCCTTGATGGCCTCGTTGACACATTGCACGTCCACACTGTAGGGAAACAAAGGCTGATCAATTTGATCACCATTCAGGTAGACAACTCTTTCTCCCGATTTCTTGACGACGGCAAGGTGGTGCCAACCGGGTTTCAGCGAATCCAAACTACAATAGGGAATCAGTCCGCCATCATGACGAACGGAGAGCGGATCTGTATTGACGTGCAGTTCCTGGCGGGTGTGCCCCATCTCATCAATCCGGGTGCGTGCTTCCACGTGGAGGTCGCCGGAAATCAGAATATTGGAGTTGAGCCGACCGTGATGGACATCGGTCGATAGAGGATAGTGAAACCAGGTCTCGACCGTAGCTCCTTTAGTATTCAACTGAATGGAACCGTCGAACTTGAGAACTTCACTGGAGGCATCCGTTTTCTCCTCAAAAATGGCGATCGCGTTCACCAGAGGTGAGTCAAAATATGAATGTTGTACGAACGTCAATACAATGACTCCGGAATTGTCTGCCATGATATGAAGCGACTCCTGAACCGCTCTATTTTTGCCGGCAGCCTTCGTAAAAATCTCATACTTGTCGAGTTCCCGTTTCCCATTGACATCAACCTGAAATTTTCGATAGCCGCGATAATGCTCCGCAAAATACAGGGTAACCAGGTAATTCGCGTTTGGGGTTAAGCCGCTGAACTTGTAGGAGTATTCTCCCTCTCGAAAGGTCCGGTAAACTTCGTCGCTAATGTCACCGGTTCCGGACACATTCGATAGGTTCTTTCCAGCCTTACCTCCTGTGAAACCGGTATCTGCATCAAACATCCCCACCTTTTCGCCCCCGGCGTTGATCGCTCGGACCAGCTTGGCAGACCGGCGAAACTCCAGGCAGCTGGATGGATTGGGCGTTATCCATTGTTCGTAGGTTCTGTTCGTGCTGTCTGCTGTAGCATCATAGTTACAGAGTTGGATTTTGCTCTCTTGGTCAAAGTAACTGAGTTGAACATTTCCTTCACAACTTTCAGAAACGGAAAGCCGGCTGGCCGGGCGAACGAATGTAAGCAGCGCACCGTAGGTTTGAAGTTTCCTCGAATCCTCGCACAGAAACGCCAGCTCCGGGTCTAGATTTTTCACGCGTTGCTTCAGTGCTTCATCGTTTTTGTTCGATAGCTCGACCTTGAGGGCATCGAGAGTTTGGTCGATCTGAGCCACACGGGCTTTCAGCTGTTTGCGGTCCAGGCTCCCATGGCTTTGGAGCGCATCCAGGTCGCTCTTGATCTTATCGTATTCCGCTTGTCGAGAGTGCTGCTCGGTCCTGGCGTTGCCCACGGCAGCCTTTTCCGCCACGAAATCAAAATACCACTTTTGCGTGTTGCTTTCCTCCCATTGGTGGATCTCGAGATCCCCTTCGGAGTAGTCGTAGGTCAGGTATCCGCCATCACCCAGGTTCTTGATTCGATTCCCTTCAAAGCTCCAACGCTGGTCGTTGATGTCGCCCTTGTTGAGCCAGTCGGCCGAATGAACGAAGTCGCCCCCCTGAAACGAGTCCAGAGCGGTGCCGTCCTGGTTTTTGATTCTGACAAAGCCGGCATCCGAAACGAATTCCCACAGGGTTCCCGCCCCTGCGGTGGTTGCCAGTTGCCGACTGTTCGTCTGGAGATAGCGGGATTGTTCACCGTTCCGGATTCGCACCCAGTGATACAGTTTGTTCGCCTTGACAGAGTTGTAATAGTTTTTGGCGCTCTTGAGGCGGGTTTCCGCAATCGTGAGCCGTTTTTCCAGCTCTTCGATCAAGGCTTTCCTTTTCTTATTCCCTACATCGCTGAGCTCGTCCTCGATGTTCCACTTCTCACAGAGCAGATTCCCCTTCTCCTCTTCCAAAGCTTTCAAATCCTTGGCCAGAGCCCGGGGAACAGAGCCATCGCGCGTTTCTAATTTGAATTCGTCTGTCTGGCTCTTGGCGGTAATGCTATCCGAGACCAACGTCAGGCGGTGGTTTCGGAATTGGATTTCCGCGGGATCTACCCCTACCGCCAGATCAGAGATTCCGAAGCTGCGAAGGAGGCTAATACCGTTTGGAACCTGATACTGGCAGGTGACTTTATGCCACTTTGGATCATCCGTCGGTTCGATCTGCGCAGCAACGGCTACTGGTTCACTCGTCTCCGAAGCCCGGTTTTTTTTGCCCCAGTACTTACACTTGAGTGCGGTGATCGCTGGGTACTCATCGTCTAAAACTGCACAACAGCTGATTTCGAAGGTTTCCCGGTAGGTGGCCAATTGCGTCACCGCGACCATTTCTTCGTTGCGATATTCGGCCCCTTTCCGAAGTTCCAATTGAGGGCGAACGACATCGACTCTTGCCTGGCCGTGAACGGTGCCATTCGCCCGGAGGCTGGTGAATTCGGCCACGATGCGCTCTTTTCCCTCGACGATCGCCCCAAGCCGCCAGTATGCGACCAAGCCCGGTTCCTTGCCCTCAAGACACACGTAGAGGCTATCCTTGATCTCACGCGAGGTGCGAGCCGTCTCCCAAACCCGCGCTTCGCAGATCTTTCCGGGAAATGACTTCCCAATAATAACGCATGCCTGCCGATTGGTTAGGAGCGCCCCCTTACGCGTTCGCCGGGCGGGTTTTCGCAAGGGATGGACCTCCCACCACTCTGCGGTCTGGCATTGCTCACCATTCAGGAAAAGTGTTGCCGTTGTCTTGCCCACGCCCTCGTTCATATTGAAGGAATATGTCAGTGTCCCGCTACAGTGAGTCCATTTCCCAATGGGCAGGTTCTCAACGTGACCGAGAGATTTCGGCTCACCATTCGATAGGAATGCCCTCAAGGTCATTTTCCCATCGATTGCCAACAGCTCCATCATCGAACCGTTCTCTCCGATGATGACAGCTTCTCCCGTCGGCAAATCATCGAGAAAGACCCAGGCGGAATAGGTCTGGGCAAAGGAACGTTCCGCTTGCGGAGGGATCATCTTGAGCGGGGCGGATTCAATGTAGGAATCCGCAGCGCCGTCGAACTGAATGGAGCGCCGACGCTTCATTTCATGAGCTGGGTTCACCACCATTCCGGGGGCCCATTTTCGGTTCAAGGTGATTTCCTGGCCCTGGACGCTGACCACTTTCCATTCTCCGTCGAGGGCGGGGGTTCCCGTCAGTTGGAGGTCTTTGGGAGCAGGCGTTGTCCCTTCGTCGGCCAAATGCTGGTCCAAGTCCACTGCGTTGAGGGTCAGGTCTTTGCCATCCAACGAAAGACCCGTGATGGAACCAGGCCTCATCACCTCCGGATTCTTCTCCACTTTCTCCCAATAGCCCATCTCCCCTGCCCGCTCCGCACCGACTAGCAGTTTCGAGGATTCGTCCTCATTCTGGCGAAACTCATAATGGCCGTCCAGGCTGGCTCGACGCTTGAGACGAATGCTTTCTCCCGGGTTCAACGTCCCGTTGACCAGCGGCTCCCCGGTGGTGATGACCAGCCGCCCCTTGTCATCCTCTTTCTTCACTCCCGTGATTGTGCCCTCTCTCTTTTCGCCTGAAACGTAAATGGCAACGTTCTCCAGGGTGTTGATCGGCAAGGCCACATCTCGCTCGAAACTGCGAAGAATCTTCGTGGAGGGGACTTCTCCGGAACTCCCTCTATCAGACAAGGTTCCATCGTTGGCGATCCCGAAACTGAGGGAAACCGTGCCTTTGGCCGTTGGCGCCATCAGCATCAGCCGGGTGGCGTCTTTCATGAGTTGGATCCCGCTCTCTGTCTTCTTCTCAACTTGAAGATCATACTTCGTCGCCACAGGCGCCCCAGTCAGCTTCAATTCCTCGCCATCTACCGACAGGTTGAGGTTCCTCACCGTCAGCCCCTCGATCCGGTGAGGGGAAAGGAGTGCCGGGTCCTCGGGCGAAGGCTCCATGAAGTCGTAGTCCCGAATATCGAACAATCCCTCTTCCGAACAGCGCACGGACGTGATGACAACCTGACCTTCTTCGCTCGAATGGAAGAAATGCCAACGGAACTTTTCGTGTTCACCCGTGGGCATGAGGACGACCGAAAACCAGCCCTTTCCCTGCTCAAGGCCGGTTAGAAAACACAACCCCGTGGTGGGTTCGTAAAAGAACTCTCCGTTGGAGTCCCTGAAATCCATCGAATCCATTTCAGACGACTCAGTCCCCCCGGACAAAGCATCGATCGGTGCAAATTTCTGCCGACTGCGCTTGAAGCGAACTTCCAGCTTCCGTTTTAACTGGTTGGCCATCCCATCCAGAACAAAGCGATCCACAAGCACACTTCCTTTTTTCGACTGCCGGAAGAAGTAGATGTGTCCCAAGGCTGAAACCAGCTGAAACGGCGCGACGTCCGATCGCTCTCGCGTGTCATAGCAGGACTTCAGCAGATACGCATCAGGCTTGCCGTCGATCGTCAACTCTTCGGCTTCCTTGGCTGCGACCGAGGCATCTTCTTCCTCTCGGGGAAACTCAACCTGATTCCATTCCTCCCATCCCTTGAGTCCCTGTTCCGGATTGTTCAGAAAGCTGTCCTCGAACCCATCCTGTTTGACCGTGTACCAGTAGCTTCCTTGAGAATCGACGCCAACCAAAAGGATTTTTCCTTCATGGGCGATTCCATTGATATGAGAGAATTCCTTGGTGAATTTCATAACGAATTGAAGCCAGCACTCGTTTCTCCCATGGTAAGGAGATAGGTAAAACGCCTATTTGCCCCGGCAAAGATTAGATCTGGTCATCGCGAAGTTGGCCAACCTTTTTTTGTCAAAAATGATCGTGATGGGTTAGGGAATCCCTGATTCGACCCTCTGCTCAGAGCAGAGCTCGGAAACATCGATTTGACCTCGAAACGCCCGACGCTAGCCTGCGCCATGAGCGTCGTGCAACTTCTCCGCGATTTGATCGCGATCCCGAGCGTCAATCCTGACGGCGATCCGGGAACCGATCAAACCGGGGAAAAAGCCTGTGGCGAGTTTGTCGGCGAGTTTTTGCGTTCCTGTGGTGCGGAAGTGAGTTTCGACGAGGTGTTGCCGAATCGGGCCAATGTCATCGGTCGGTTTCCCAGTGAAACCGAAGCGAGCAAGACGATTCTCTTCGGCCCTCATCTCGATACCGTCGGTGTCGCCGGAATGACGATTGATCCTTTTGGCGCCGAAGTTCGCGACGGCCGAATCTGGGGCCGCGGTGCGAGCGATACCAAGGGCAGCATGGCCGCGATGCTCTGGGCGCTGCGCGAATGCCGGGACGAGATTCCGAAGCTGGGCACGCGGATTCTTTTCGTCGGTTTCATGAGCGAGGAAAGCTCTCAGCATGGTTCGCAGGACTTCGGGAAGCGCTATGGGAACGAAGTCGATTTTGCTCTGGTTGGTGAGCCGACCAAGATGGATGTGGTTTATGCCCACAAAGCGTGCTGGTGGATCGAGCTGATCGCGCGGGGAAAAGCGGCTCACGGTTCGCGGCCGGAACTGGGAGACAACGCTGTTCTCAAAATGATGCCGGTCTTGCAGGCGATTCAAGACGAGTTCGCGCCGAGCCTGGCGGAGTTCGAAGACGAGGTTCTTGGTTTGCCAACGGTTAGCGTCAATATGTGTCACGGCGGTTCGCGGGCGAACATCGTGCCGGACGTCTGCACGGCGACGATTGATATCCGGGCCACTCCGGCACTCTACCAGCGGGGCATTCCTGAAACCGTGCGCGAATTTTTGGATGGGCGCGGCTTCCCGGAGATCGAACTGAAGATCGTCGGGAAGAGCCCCACTTTAAGGACCGATCCGGATAATCCTTACGTCAAACAGCTGCAAGCCTGCGGATCGAAGCTGGTCGATGCCCCGTGGTTTTGCGATGGCGGTTGGCTGGCCGAAGCCGGGATTCCCAGTATTGCAATCGGCCCCGGCTCTATCGACCAAGCGCACACCAAAGATGAATGGCTCTCGGTCGAAGATTTGGAAGGTGGCGCGGCTTACTTCGAGCGGTTTCTCCGAAACCTGAAGTAGGCCTGCGGTTAAGTCGGTTCCGCCGCGAGAATCCCCTCCCCGCGTAGACTGCCCTTCAGCTCCGCAAAGATGAGCCGACCGGCGCTGGTTTGCACCGCTCCGGCGACGACCACTTCCTGCGTCGTCCCGATCTTCTCGATCGCGTGGTTCACCACAATCATCGTTCCATCCGGAAGATAGCCGACGGCCTGATGCGGATCTTTCCCTTCTTTGGTCAAACTCAGGCTCAGCTCGTCCCCCGGAGCAACCATTGGCCGCATCGCTTTCGCCAAATCGTTGAGGTTCAAAACGCTGATTCCCTGGACGCGAGCAACTTTGCCCAAGTTGACGTCGTTGGTAAGAAGCCGAGCCCCGAGCATCCGCGCCAGAACGACCAATTGCGCATCGACCATGGTTTCGTCCCGCGGAACGTCTTCGTGAATCGTGATTTCCAGGCTCGGCGATTGCCGCATTTGATTGAGGGATTCCAGCCCGCGTTTGCCTCGAGCGCTCCGCACGTCATCCTTGCTGTCGGCTAACTTGTGCAACTCATCGATGACGAATTTCGGCACTACGAGGGAACCATTGAGGAAACCGGTGGCGCAAATTTTCGGGATGCGACCATCAATGATCGCGTTGGTATCGACCAAAAGCGGCTGGTCGCTGACTGAATCCTGGCGAAAGCGGACGTATGGAATGAGCAGGGAAAATTCTTCCTTGTTCGCTCGCAGTGCTAGCATCATTCCCATGAACCCGAAGCCGAGATAAAGCATCAGCTCAAAGATCGTCTGAATTTCAGAGCGACCGAAGAGGCCCTTGGTTTTGAAGACCTGAGTGATCAGCCAAGCTCCCAGCAGCCCGACCAACAGGCCGACGGTGGCGTGAGAAAATCGGCGAAAACTCAAATCCCGCAGCAGCATTTCCACCCCAATCACTAACCCGGCAAAGACAACGCCGATGATGGACCCATGCCACCACGGTTTCGGTGGCTCCTGTCCCAGAGCCAAAGAAATTCCCGTGAGCATGCACACCAAAGCGAATCCCAATCGGGAAATGTACATCAAGGTTGGCGAACTAATGGCGATCCGTTCCATCGAATGAAGGTGGCGTGAGGCAAGGCGAAATCGAACTGATCCAGCTTCCGGTCTACCCGTAACTCACTAACACAAAGCCCTTCCGGGAATGCAAATCGAAGTTTGCCTGGGGCTCAACTTTGCGATATTTGTTTCGGATATACGTAAAATCAATTATTTTAAAAAATAAGGTATCATTTCCTGAATTTTTCGCGAAGTTATCTCCAAGATTTAAGACATGAAATTCCATCCACCTACGTTTTTCGATGCCGACTTCATCACCTCTGCCCGCAAGGCCGGAGCTGTGGATACGAACGACTTTCTTTCGAAAATCGGACGTTCACTCTTCCAGTGCAAAACACCGCTCGTCTTCACCAGCGAGCGTGCCGAAGACTTGGCTGACTTTCTCGAAGACAAAGTCATCTCTCATCTGGAAAAGCTCGGGAACTGTGAGCATCAGGCGCTGTTTCAGCCGACCGGAAATAGGGATCTGGACGGACTTTGTGATGCCATGATGAAGATCTTTCCATCGATGCACAGCGAACTACTTCCCACTGCCGCACCACCGCAATGGGGTATGTTTCTGCGCGGCTATCTGGGGAAGCGGAAGGGCCAGCGCGTTCTCGTGATCACTCCGTTCGACCCCGCGCTCAAGCTCGGCGTGATGGAACTCAGCGCGCTGACCCATGCGATTGATGGTGTGGTTCGGGAGAACGGGCTTACCGTGATTCTCGGGATCACCACCGGCCAGTGGGAGAAATGCGAAGAACTTCCCGGATTTACCGAGCTAGATCGGGAAGGTATCCAGGTGGGTCCGCCAACGGCGAAGAAAGCGGAATTACTCATTGTTGAGCCGAGCCCGATGTTACCCGGACTGAACCTTGAAGAAGGAACGGCAGTGAAGGCTACCGCAACCAGTTCGTCACGAGAGCGAACCGAGAGCGACGCCGCGTTAGCAGCTCGCGGGCCGAAGGTCCTGCCTGCCACCCGCAAATTCGTCCTCGATCCGGTTACCAAGTCAGCTCAGACATCGACCGCACTTGCGGCTCCGCGCGTCCGGGTTCCCGAACCAGTGCCAGCCAAACCCGGGAATCGCTTTGCGGTCGCCGGTTTAGCTGCGGCGTTTGTCGCGATTGCCACCATCGGCTTCGCCTTCGGATTCCGCGCGAATGAACGGAACGAAGGCGTGGTTGCCGCAACGGTGACCGATGGCATTCTCACGCTCACGGTCTCGCCCGAATGGCTCGAAGAAAACCTGAAGAGGGTCGAAGGTAATCTGGGAGCATCCAACGGTTCAGAATACTCTGAAGTGATCGTTGCGCTGGCGGACACACCGAGCGCGCGCAGCGTGAACCAAGTCGAACCGCCTCAGGGCCTGATCCCTGTCAGTGGACGCGACACGAAGCGATAGGCGATTCCGAGCGCTCGGCGATCAAATGTGGATCGCGTGACCGTAAGCTTGGCTGGTCGCCTCGTGAACGGCTTCGCTGAGGGTCGGGTGAGCGTGAATCGTGGCTTCGATATCCTCGAAGGTGGCTTCCAGGGTGATCCCCAGACCCATTTCCGCGATCATCTCGGTGGCTTCACTTCCGATGATGTGAGCACCGATGATTTCACCGTGAGGCTGACCAAAAATCAGCTTCACAAAGCCTTCCGGTTCGCCAACGGCCAATGCTTTCCCGCTCGCTTGGAACGGAAACTTGCCGACCTTGAATTCGAGGCCTTTTTCCTTCGCCGCTTTCTCGGTGAGTCCGACGCTGGCGACCTGAGGCTGGCAATAGGTGCAACCCGGGAATACATCGACCTTCTTCGGCTTGTGGCCGGAAACGAAGATGCCGTCGATGGCTTGAATCGCCTCATACATCGCAGTATGGGCAAGCCAAGGTGGCCCGATAATGTCGCCGCAGGCAAAGACTTTGGGAATGCTGGTTTGGTAGCGGTCATCCACCTTGATGTAGCCGCGCTCGTCTTTCTTGATCTCGCGCCCACCGGGAACAATCGGTGAAACGCCGATCGCCACGAGGCAAACATCCGCCGTCAGGGTCTCCGACTGCTTTCCTTCCACTGTGATCTCCACCCCGGAGCCAGTTTCTTTGGTTCCGGTCACCTTCGTGGCGGTGCGGATATCGATTCCCTGCTTTTTTAGCGATTTTTCCAAAGCGGTGCTGACTTCCTCATCTTCCACCGGCAAAATGTGCGGCATCATCTCAACGACGGTCACTTTCGTCCCGAACGCGTTGAAGAAATAGGCGAATTCGATGCCAATCGCTCCGGCGCCGATGATGACGATTTCCTTCGGCTGTGTCGGCATGACCATCGCTTCTTTGCTGCCGACCACGGTGGTTCCATTGAAGGCAAAACCGGGCATTTCGCGACTGACACAGCCCGTGGCGACGAGAATATTTTCGCCAGTGATGGTCGACTTCTTCCCGTCCTTATCCTCGACATCCACCTGGCCATTTCCCGCTAGACTGCCCTTCCCACGAACGTAATCGACCTTGTTCTTTTTAAAGAGAAACTCGATCCCTCCGGCCAGTTTCTCGGAAACCGAACGACTCCGACCGATCACCTTATCCCAATCATATTCCAAGCCGCTGATTTTTAGCCCGAAATCATCGGCGTGATGGGTGAGCTTCTGATAGAGCTCGGCGTTTTTCAGCAGCGATTTGGTCGGGATACAGCCCCAGTTGAGGCAGGTGCCGCCAGCACGGTCCATTTCGACACAGGCGACTTTTTTTCCATGTTGCGCGGCGCGGATCGCGGCGACATAACCCGCAGGGCCACCACCGATCACGATGAGATCGTATTTGTCAGACATAATGTATTTTCGGGAAGACTTGGCGCGAACCTAGCCGGAGTTTGGGAGCGGTAAAGTGATTGTTGGAAGGATGACACGAAGACTCATCGTGAGCGGTGCATTTGGGAAACTTCGGCCCAAGAAAGCGGCGTGAGTGCGAAAAGTAGTCCAGCTGCCCAGTCCGGTCGCACTCACGCCTTACCCTGCCTTTCGTTCGACAATTCGAACAATTTTCACTTTGGGGACGAAAGGTGACCTTTGCCATACGTGGATCTACGTAATTGAGAGATCGAGCGATGAAGCAGACCAGTAAAATCAAGCTTTTGGAAGCCATACAACACGTGAACCAAGCGCAATCGATCGAGTCGCTGGGTGAACAAACGCCCGAAATTCTGGATGAATTGCTCGGAGCGGAGCTTTGCGTTTGGAATCTTTTTGACCACCGAAAAGGCCAACTTCTCCACAACGTGGGCAATCCGGAATTTGATCCAACGATCGCGAAGATGGTCGATGTGCTCAACGCGCACTACCACGAACACCCAATCGTGAAGGCCACCGGGATGTCCTTGGGCAATCCCGTTGCCAAAGCACAGCGCATTAGCAATCACATTTCTCAAGCCAAGTTTGAAGAAACCGGGCTATTTCGGGAAGCGTTTCGGAAACTCGATTCGCGATTCCAGGTTTCCGCACAGCTGCTGGTGGAAGGCGATATCGAGATCATCGTCGCCGCGAATCGGCTTCATTGTGATTTCGACGACGAGGAGTTGGAACTTCTCGATGGGCTGAAACCGCATTTCGCCTTTGCGTGTTCGCGCCAACTCCAATCTCGGGAGCTCAACGAGAGGTTGAATTTACTGACGCGGCAACCGTTGGACGAACGTAGGATTTCGCTCTCGATTGACGAGCGGGGCAGGATTCTCAACGAGACTGGCGAAGCGCTCACCTTCCTCGCAAGTCGTTTTCGAGATCTCGGAGAAGGGCTTCCGCCGCCCATTCAAAACTTGTTGAAGAACCTGCCTGTTTCGATCGGGGCTCGTTCGAGATCGCTTCGGGTGAAAGACGATTTCGGCATGATTTTAGAGTTCACCATCCTTACGACCGGGTTTGGGAAGCGACGAACGCTGTTGTTTGGCGGGAAGCCCGGCGCGTTTGAGCCGATACCCTTCCATCAGCTCACCAAAAGAGAGCAAGAAGTTCTCGAATGGATCGCTGAGGGAAAAACCAATCCCGAGATCGCCCTGCTGCTTTCCATTTCCAACCGAACGGTCGAAAAGCATTGTGAGCGGATTTACGAGAAACTCGGCGTCGAGAATCGAATTGCGGCCGCGCGCGAGTGGATTTTGCGCTGAATGATCATCGGGATCGGGAACCATTCACGGCTCTCGGAAGGATGAATTGGGCCTTTTCTTGACCTCAAGCCAAGTATGACGTCCTGATTGGCACCTCATGAAACTCGCTGTCGTCATTCCTTGTTATAACCATGAGCGCTATGTTGCGGCGGCGATCGAATCCGTGCTCAATCAGACGCGACCACCGGATCGCTTTCTCATCATCGACGATGGTTCGAAAGATGACTCTGTGGAGATCATCCGCGGGTTCGCGAAGCAAGGCGTGGAATGCGTGGTCCAGGAAAACGCGGGCGCTCACAATACCCTGAACCGGGCGATCGAAACCGTGGCGGAGGACTGCGACATCATCAGCATCCTCAATTCCGATGACCTCTACGAACCCACCCGATTCGAGAAATTGCTCCCCGCGTTCGAGGACGAATCCATCGCCGTGGTCAGCAGCGGCCTCACCTTGATCGACGATGATGGCGCTACCCTCCCGGAAGAGTCGCCCCGAGCGAAGTGGTTCCGCACCGCCTGGGCCATCGGCGAGGAAGAAAGCATGGACTTGGCCACCTGGCTGGGAGCCGCGAATTTTCCAGCGACGACCGGCAACGTCATTGCGCGCTCGGCTTATCTTCGGGAGAACCCGTTCCGGCCCTATCGTTTCAACCACGACTACTTTTTCCTCAGCGGAGCCGTCCTTCGCGGAAAGCTCAGCATCGTCCCCGAACCGCTCATGCGCTATCGCGTTCACGCTAACAACACGATGAACGTGGACCCCGCCCCTCTTCTCCGAGAGCAGCTCCAAATGAACCTCGATCTCTATCATCACCTGGCTCCAGAATTGGCCAATGACGAAGTCCGGGCTCGCTTTTACCGCTTCACCCGAGCGGCCTGGCGCAACGTCTCCGCCCTCCATCCCGGCCTGCTCCAGGTTCTTTTGGCGCAGCTCGCGGCAAGGTCAACCGACGCAGAAATCGAGCAACTGGTCGCCGAGCTGGACGTCGAAGAGCTCAACCGTTACCCCAGCGCCACCCTCGTGAACGAAGGCGCGGACTCCGCCTTACTCGCCGATCGCTTGGGCGAGCTAAAACGCCTCCAATCCGGAATCAAAGCCGACAATTCGACCCTCAAAGAGCTAACCCGCCTCCGCGCCAAACTCAGCGAGTCCCGCTGGGTTGCACTGGGAAATCTGCTCGGAGCAACGTCGAAACTCGCCAGGAACGAGGGGAAATCGCCTGAAGAAAAGCTGACCGCCTTGCGGAACCGGATCGAAAGCTCAGGCTGGCTCCGTTTCGGGGAAAACTTGGGGATTTGGAAGTCGTCTTGAATCTGGCAATCGCACACCCCCACCGAAACGGCGGCGTCAGCGTTGAATTCAGCAGGAGATCGTGTCAAGATCGATACCGTTCCTAGGTAGGTTAGTTAGTGAATCCATGCGCCGAGCAGGGCTCCATCGCGTCGTTCAGAAAAGGAGAGTGGCCGAATTGTTGGAGGTTGTGACAGGCTCTGGAGATAACTTGGCGACGACTCTTTCGGATTCTGTCCGATGAACCGAACATGTGATTCCCTCGTTGCTTGGCAACGAGGAATCGTTTATCCTACCATGATGATTGCGGAAACGATCCCTCAACTCAGCAACCTTACCCCGGAGGAGAAACTCATGCTTTCCGATGAGCTATGGCAAGAAGTGACCGGTGAAGCTCCGGGAGAGCCAGATCCTGAATTGGTGAAGAAGCTAAATCAGCGATACCGCGAATTCGAAGAAAACCCGGATTTGGGAGTATCTGCCGAGGAGATGAAGAAGCGCTTCCAACGCAATGGCGGAGCCTGACGTTGGAGAGATCATTTGGTTGCTCAAGGCGGAAATTGATTTTCAAGAAATCTACAACCGCATTGATCGTTATTCCGAAAAGCGCGCGGAGGATTTTTACGCCTCAGTTAACACCGCCGTTGATCAGTTGGCGCTGTTTCCAGAGATCGGATTTGCGTATGCTTTTCCAATCAGGCGGGTTTTGGCCTTACGAGGGAGATATGGGGTGTTTGATCGAGTCGATCATCGTGGCGTTGTCATCTTGGGGATTGAGGATCTTCGTCAGGATCCTGATCGAATCCGGCGAAGTCTTGGGATCGACGACTAACAGGTGCCATGGGGCTTCTTTTCGGAGTGGTGCAGACCAAGATTTTCGTGTCCACTTTCTCGGGGGAGTTCCAGTTTCGAGACTCACCGTAGCCACCACCTATGGTAGTGAGAAGAGGAAGATTGTGGTCTTTGGAAGACGAATGGCAGGCTGAAAGTGTTCGAACTCGGAATCGAGGAAATCATTGGTGCCGAACGAAGGTCGAAGGCGTCGTTTTCACAATCGACGCCTCTGGCTGAACAAGATTCGCGAAGTCGATTTCGGCGTTTTCTGACAGCATCGAATCATGAAGCCCCTCCTCCTGATCGCTCTTTCAACGTTTCTCTTGTTCAGCGGCTGCGCCGAGCGCAAGCCTTTGCCCAAGGTTGATGCTCCTGACTATGCGGTCGATCTGGAGCCGGTCGATTTCAAAAAGGAGGTTTGGCCGATCTTGGAATCGCAATGTCTGCGCTGCCATCACGAGAAGACCGATGTCGCGTTCAGCATGGAATCGCGGAAAAGCATCCTCGCGGCGAGTTCGGGAGGTCGATCCATTCTGGTTCCCGGAAATCCGGAGAAGAGCACGCTCTACCTCGTAACTCAGCTACCGGAGTACTTTGTCGAGGCCATGCCAGCCGATGGACATCGTTTGACCGAAGCCCAGAGCACTTTGCTGTATCGCTGGATTCTGGAAGGTGCTCCTTGGCCTGAAAATTAGGGTGCGTTCGAAAAACGGAGCGAGATGAGCTGCGAGGGATTTTTGTGGAGGTGAGCGATGGCTCGGGCGGCGGATGATAGGCGAATGGGAATGAATTTCACGAATTGAGATCTCGATTCGTGCCCATTCCTAAAATTCGTGGAAGCGAAGCGCATTCGTGTTCCCATTTTTCGAACGCCGCGCCCTCACAAAGCCTTTTAATGAAGTAGAACTAGAGAAAACTCGCCATGTCCTGATGGAGTGGCGATTCCCAGGTGAATTGCCTATACCGTAAGACCTTCGCGTGCAACGCGTGGCGATCGAGAAGGAGACGCTCGGCCAGCGATTCCGTCCAGCCGGTCTCGATGAATTCCAGGTAGTTCTGTTCATCGGGCCCGTAGATCTTATCGCCGATGATGGGAAAGCCGGAATGGGCCAGATGAATCCGGATTTGGTGCATTCTACCGGTCAAGGGAAACGCCCGAATCAGGGAAAACCGGGTTCCATTGGTCGTTTCACGCTCGAATCGGAATGCGACGCGGAAACGGGTTCGACTCGCCTTCCCTTCCGGATGAACGCCGCGTTTCAGCCAGATTTTGGCGGGCTCCACCTCGCCGAGTCGTAAAATCGGCGCATCGACTTCCCATTCGTCTTCCGTTGGCCATCCCCAGACAATCGCGAGGTATTCTTTCTCGATCGCTCCCGCTTGAATCGCCAAACTGAGGTTTCGAGCCGCTTCCGAACTCGTCGCCAGCAGGACCAACCCGCTCGTATCGCGATCGAGCCGCGTAATCACCGAGATTTGCGCGCCATTCGCGATTTCAAACGCATAAAGGCCCTCCAGACCATCGAGCAAGGTCGGCGGATTCCCGGGCTTATTCGGATGGCTCAGGAGATGCGCCGGTTTATCGACCACGATCCAATCCGGCGATTCATCGATGACGGAAAAATCCGGGTTAAAAAGGAGGGACTTCACAGGGGAGACTTTGGCCTATCCAAGATGCCTAGCGGATCAGAGCCGAAAGGATCAGTTGGTTCGACCGAGCCAATGCAATGGGACAAAATAGGATGTTGTGCTTGCCGGGAGCGTTCCTGTCATGCGAAAAAGATACCATGTTGCGCTGCGTGTTCTCGTCTTTCCTTGCTTTGGCCGCAATTCTTTCCGCTTTCGGTCAGGATGTGAAAAGCGATTGGACGATAGAATCCCACTCGGTCGAATTGACGGCACCCACCTTCTCCTTTCTCGACGAACACTTGCCACCAGAGGTTCCGTCGGCTGGCAGTAGCGATGAAGAGTGGTTGGAATTCATCTCCAAAAGTAGCAAGTTTGCTTCAAGTGCGCTCAATGAATTGGGAATTATCCTGCCGGAGGGAGCACTGTTTGCCTACGATCCGGCTTCCTTGACCTTGGCAGCGCGCTTACCGCAAACCTTGCAGGCGGACCTAGCGGAAATTGTAGACGCAACCGATCACGATAGGTTCATCGCATTCAATTTACACATCCTCGAAGCTCCAGCTGCTACGGTTCGTAACTTGGTGAACCGTGCCAGTGAACAAGCCGATCATCGTCCTTTGTTTGAAGAACTTGTCACCCTGACCAAAACCAAAAAGGGGCGCTATGTCCACAGTGGATACGTCACCACTCGAAGCGGTGAGAATGTCAAGTCGAGCGATGCGAGAACGGTTAGCTATACAGACTCATTGACCCTGAATCGTGGAAAGCCTCCGACTCAAAAAATGGGAACCATCAGTGTTGGAACCAGCTGGGAACTCGATACCGTCCTGTCGGCAGACATTGGCTACTTTGACGTTTATTATGTGCTATGGCACGATTTTGCACCACCAAAGCGACACGAAGTTTCGTTCGATCTGCATGATAGCGCCCCTTTCTCTGCTTCAATCGTCGATACTTACAGCAGCCAAGCTTCCAACTCGGTCACGATGCAAAGCGGGACGGCGAAACTGGTAGGCACTTGGAATCCTACGAGTGGAGGGAATAAACCTGCTCCTGACGTTCATCAGGCCGCCTTCATTATCGGAGACGTCGTTCCAAATCTGCCACTCAAAAATGAACGACTCGTTGAAAGGTTGCGCATGCAGGGAGATGCAATCGCCAAAGTTCCGAAGGGCCCGTTGAAATCGGGTGAGGGATTCGGGATGAAGACCATCTCCTTCCGTGTTCCGCCCGGATTTCTAAAATACGAACCATCGGACGATCCGTTCGCTGATTTGGGAGGGTCCGTTGCAGGCAATCGTAAAGGAGATGCCACAGCCAAAGAAGTCCTTGAGTCAGCGGGGATTCCATTTCCGCCAGGCGCATTCGCAAAATATCTCCGCCCTACTTCCACCCTCATGGTCCGGAACACTCAAGAGAACTTGGATCTCATTGAAACCTTCACGAGCTCGCAGGGCCCTGGTCCTCCGACATCCATCGGATTTGCACTCCATGTGGTGCAAGCTCCGGCAGTGGTTCTCCGCGAGTTGGCCGATGAATGCCGCACTCTGGCCGATCACAGCCCGGCTTGGAAGACCCTTCAGAGTGGCGATGACGCTGAGTTCTTGGCGACACACTGGATGGAAGGACACACCGGACAGATGTGCCAACTCGAGGCCGGTGAGCGAGTGATGTACTTGCTGCCAGGGGAGCCGAATGCGGACGGTGGACAAACAATTGAAGCCAAGACCAAGTGTGTCGGCACCAGTTGGAAACTTGAACCAGTGATTGGAGCGGATGGCCAATCCATTGACCTTAATGTCGAATTGATCTTTGACTATGCCCCCGCTGAAATCATCAAAGGTCGAATATCAAATCAGGGTGAAATTGCGTTGGGCATGCCTACCTTTTCAGAAGCTCGATCTAACTCCTCAATGACCTTTCTCTCTGGAGCGACTCGGATGCTTTCCATGTGGAAGCCAACGAGTAACGTTGGATCCGACCAGCCCGATCTGCTTCACGCAGCATTTTTGACTGCAACGATCATCAGAGCCCCCGAAATTGAGCCGTAACCGTTAGAGTTTGCGTCGCGCCAGCCATAGCCCGTCTTCATGGCATTCCTTTTCCACCGAAGAAAGGACGTTAAGACCTTGATTCGCCAGTTCCGCGCTGAATGCTTCCGGCGTGTAGCGGATGCTGAAGAACAGGCGCAAAATCTGGGATTGTTCCACGTGGAACAGTTCGCCTTCCCACTCCAAATCGGTGTCCTCCAGCCAGCGCGACTCCGCAATGACCGCGGTTTGGCCTTCGATTTCGCCCCAGCGGAAGGTTGGTTCGCTCAGCTGATCGCGAATTCCCCAATCGATCAAGACCTGGGACAGCCAGGCTCGGGTTTCCGGATTGTCATATTGGCTCAAGACATCCTGGATGCTGGTGAAGAGGTTGGCGCTGATGAGGAGGGCGTCTTCCGGGCGCAGGAAATCATGCAAAACCGGAAGAAGTTCACTCGGAGCCGTGTTTGGCGTCAACCCGAAGGCGGTGAAGAGTCGTTTTCGACCCGAATCAAACTCCGCCAGCCAATTCGGTAAATCCGGATAGCCAAGGAGGTCCGCAACCAGCGGCTTCGGCGGCTTTTCGGTCAAATCCCAGGTGTGTTGCGCCGAAAGCAGCGCGAGCGAATCGCTGACGTCCACCGGGGTAAACAGCGGCTTCGTCAATCCTTCGAGCAGCTTTTGTTCTTTCGCCGCTCCGCCCGCGCCAAGTCCAACGACATGAACGGGCTCATCGCCAATCCATTCCCGGGCCGACTCGAAAACCTCCCGATACGCGGGTTCGGTATTCGGAGCATGAGCTCGCGCGACCTTCATCCAGAGTTGGCTTTGCCGAAGTCCCTCGTAATGAAAGAGGTGTGGGATTTTTCCACTCGGGAGGCTGGATCGCCGCAAATCCGCCACCGCATTCATTTGGCGGGAGGAGTGGATCCAGATGGGCTCGGGCTTCATCATGATTCGAATCGATTTCTACAGGTTTATACCCAAAATGAGGTATAAATAGGTAGAATAGGCTAGAATGCGGGAATTGTGCGGCGTAAAAAATCGCCAAACATCGGAACGGTGAAGGCTAAGTCGCCATGGGTCGGGCTATAAATCATCCCTTTGGAAATGAGTTGGGCGCGGCGTGGGCTGAGACTACCGACTTTTACCCCTAGTTGTTCGGCAATATCGCCGGTACGGGAAGGCTCATCCAATTCTGCCATGGCACGAAGGAAAATCTTCTCACTGGGCCGAAGCCGGTCGAAACGAACCCGGAAAAAGTTCTCGTCGAGTCTCCGGACGGTATCTGCGGTCGCCTTTTGGATGACATCGAGCGTGATGGGACTGGATTCGGCCTGATTCCAGGCTTGATAGCCCCATTCTTGGATGAAATAGGGGTATCCTTGAGTCAGCTGAACGATTTCGGCGAGGGCTTGCGGCTCCATTTCCTCGCCTTCCTCTTCGATCGGTTCTCGTAAGGCACGGGCGGCGTCACCGGGCGAAAGCGGTCCAATCGTCGGGAAATTAAACAGGCGTTCCGCGTAGGATTTCGATTCACCAGCCAGTCGGGGTAAGGTCGGGAGGCCTGCTCCGAGCAAAACCAGCGGCAGTTGGCGCTGCTGCATTTGGTGCATCGACATGATCAAGGCGCTCAGCTCTTTTTGACTGAAGTATTGCAGCTCATCGATGATGATGGCGACGCCCGTTTTGGTATCGACGGCAGCCACGGCGACGGCCGTGAGTAGTTGGGGCAAGTCGATTTCAAGGTCACCGCTGTCGGCCGAACCCTTTTCCGGCTCAATGTCGAGACCGATCGAAACGTCATCAAAAGTGACTTTGACGCTGCTGATGAAACTTTTGAGGATGGCGAGACCACGGTTGATTTTCTCTTTGGTGCCCTTCAACCGGTCGAGCCGATAGAAAAGCTGGCGCAGTTGCGGGGCCAGCAACGCCGCGAGCGTCTTGTCTTCATGGGCCTCGATGGAAAGGGTCTGGTAGTGCTCCTCCTCTGCCAATCGGCTCATTTCGTTAAGAAGCACGGTCTTCCCGACGCCCCGCAGACCCGTGAGGATCATACTTTTCTCTGCCCGCCCCTGAAGGGCCCTGGCATACAAGACCCGAGCCTGCTCCAAGACTTCCTCACGTCCAACGAGTTCCGGCGGGGGTGACCCTGCGCCCGGGGAGAAGGGATTTCGAACGGGATCCATGAATTCTATCGACTTATACCCGTTTATACCCAATTGCCAGTATAAATGGGTATAACTAGGTAGAATCTAAGTCCCACCAAATAGATCGACCTCCAACAATTGCTCCAACGCTTTCCGAAACGGGGCGGCCATCGCGATGGCGTCAAGATTCTGGCGACTGACCCAAGTTCCCTGCGTTTCGGCCTCGTTCCCGCGAAAAATCCGAAGGGTGACTCGATACTTCGTGATGGAATACCGGGTTCGGAGCAACTCATCGCGACCTGAGGTTTCGGATTCGGTGGTAATGGGTAGCTTCCACAGTCCTTCGCGACGGTTTCCGCTTTCCTGTTGAAGCAAAACGCGGTCGCCATCGCGGATCAGCCAGGCGAATTCGGTGACGGCTTCGATGGTTTGCCCCGCTTTTTTCTTGGGGAGCTGCTCGGGATTGCGGGAGACGCAGAAATCGGTCACCGGGCAGTGGTGACAAACGGGATTGCGGGGTTTGCAGTGCTTCTGGCCGAGCTCCATGATCCCGTAGTTGAAATCGGCCGGTCGTTGAGGGTCGACCAAGGTTTCGCCCCAGGTTTGGAGCTGCCGCTTGCCTGCCGTGGAGTCGATCCGGTCTTGGAAGTCGAAGAGGCGGGCGAAGACTCGGGCGATATTGGCATCGACCATTCCGGTGGGAATGCCGAAGGCGAGACAGGAGACGGCTCCGGCGGTGTAGTCACCGACTCCTGGCAAGGCGCGAATCGCATCGTAGGTGTTGGGGAACTGGCCTTCGTGCTCGTCGATCACGGCCTGTGCCGCTTTCTGGAGATTTCGGGCCCGGCGATAGTAACCCAGGCCTTCCCAAGCTTTGAGGATTTCCGCCTCTTCTGCGGCAGCTAAGGTGGCAACGTCGGGAAATTTTTCGAGCCAGCGCTCAAAATAGCGTCTTCCAAGAACTGTCGCGACCTGGGTTTGTTGGAGCATCATCTCCGACACCAGAATTTCATAAGGATCTCGCGTTTGCCGCCATGGATAATCCTCCGCGACTTCCTCAAACCAACGAATGACCGTGCTCCGCAATGGATCGATGGATTCGAGCGGATGGCGCGTCGCAAGGGGCTTCGATTCGTGATTTGCTCCGAGTTGGTCCACAAGTTAGGATACGTTTCTGATGCCGAAGACTTCCTACACGCACGCCGTTACTGCAACTCAAGCCGAAGAATTGCGCCCGATTCTGCGGGCGAACGGATTCGAGTTTGTGGAAAAAGATTGGACCATCTATGCCGCGAAGAAGGGCAAGCTGAACGTGGCGATTTACGAAAAAGGGCCGAAAATCCTGGTTCAAGGCAAGGAAACCGAGAATTTCGTCCAGTTCATTTTGGAACCGATGGTGTTGGGTGTGGCGGAGTTAGGAAATGAGGAGGTGACGAATCCGGAGATGTTCGAGCCGCACTTTGGGATCGATGAAAGCGGGAAAGGCGATTTTTTCGGTCCCTTGGTGATCGCGGGTGCTTACGTCAATCCTGACATCGCCAGAAAGTGGATCGATGAAGGAATTCAGGACAGCAAAGCGATCAAATCCGATGCCAAAATCCGGAAATTGGCCCAAATGATTCGCGGAACTAAGGGTGCGGAGTGGGAGGTTGTAAGCATTTTTCCTAACCGATACAACGAACTCTACGAAAAGTTCCAAAACCTGAATCGTATGCTCGCTTGGGGACATGTGAAGGTGATTGAAGAATTGCACCAGCGTAGGCCTGATTGCCCGAGGGCATTGAGTGACCAGTTTGCAAACCCGCGAGAGTTGGATAATGCCCTGAAAACCAGGGATCTAGAGATACAGCTAGACCAGCGAACGAAGGCCGAATCCGATGTGGCGGTGGCGGCTGCCTCCATTCTTGCCCGGGAAGCATTCATTGACTGGCTTCGTGAAAAAAGTGCACTATTAGACATAGAGCTACCCCGGGGCGCAGGTCTTAAAGTGCAAGAATTGACATCACTGTTGCGCTCAGAGCGTGGTTACGACTTTTTGAGGGATGTTGGAAAAACGCATTTTCGATTTGCAAACCGCCTTTCGTGATTCCATTACGTTCGAAAGCTGAACAGAGTCCAAATGAACAGAGGTCAAACGGCCCCTACTCGAAATAGCGCCCTGTCTCAGCCCTTAGAATCGTTCAGAACAAGAAACCTTCCCCCCGGTTTCACAACCACAAAAGAAATGGCAACAATCAAGAAACGAGATCTTGTGATCAAGATCTCTGCAGACACGGGCCTGACACAGGCTCAAGTCATGGATGTCCTCCAAAATTTTCTGGACACCTCCACTGCGGAACTCTCCAAAGGCAACCAAGTCGTCTTGCGGAACTTCGGCACCTTTCAAGTGGTCGAGCAACGCGCGAAAAAGGGCCGCAACCCTGCGAATCCCGCCGTCGAAATGGACATCCCAGCCCGAGCGATCGTGAAATTCCGTCCTGGCAAGGAACTCAAAGCCAAAGTGGGAGAGTTGATGGACAACGACAGTTGGAACATCGATACCCAGTTTGAAGATGAGGAGGATTGAGCGGTGATTCGTGAAATCCGGTCGTCAGGTCCGGTACGCGAGCTTTCCACCATGGTTTTCTGCTGCGTAGGTTTGCGCCGGAGTTTCCTACTCCATTTCGACAATATTCCTCGTGGCCTGAGTCGAAAGATTTGAAGCTGGCTTTTGCAGTGAGAAAGCCTTACTTTCGAACCAAGTTGGGTTTCCCTGACGTAGCATTGTTATGGCTGAAAACTGCCCTAAAACGGATATCGCAGAGAGCTTGGTGGCCTCCTACCTCGAGGTTGGTGGCATCAACCGGATCGACTGCACGAATCTTCCTTCCAAGCATGCGATTGCTACGTTGTGTGCGGATCTCCTGCGTTTGATTTTCCCGGGATTTCATGATGAGGAACCGATCCATCATGAGCGCGTCGCGGAACTAACGAAGCAACGCATTGTGGATCTGGTAGATCGCTTCACCCCGGAAATCGCCAAAAGTCTGGGTTACTCCGAGCAGCGTGGTGGTTTGCACGATGAATCGCCGGAAGAAGTGGTCTGCAGTTTTCTACGGGAACTTCCAGATGTTCGACGCCTCTTGCGGACCGATGTGGAAGCTGCCTATGAGGGAGATCCCGCCGCGACCACTTACGAAGTCATCATCCTGAGCTATCCGGCGATCGAGGCGATCGCAATCCAGCGTCTGGCTCACGTGCTATACCGCAAAGGCGTGCCCTTGATTCCCCGAATCATGACGGAATGGGCGCACAGTAATACCGGGATCGATATCCACCCCGGAGCTTCGATCGGTTCCCACTTTTTCATCGACCATGGTACCGGCGTCGTGATCGGAGAAACGTGCACGATCGGTCACCACGTGAAGCTCTATCATGGCGTCACCTTAGGAGCCCGTAGTTTCCCGAAAGATGCCGAAGGACGAGTCGTTAAGGGCAACAAGCGCCACCCTGATGTAGAGGATCACGTTACGATTTATCCGAATGCGACCATCCTCGGTGGACACACCCGACTGGGTGAGCATTCCACTGTGGGGGCGAATGTTTTCTTGCGTAGCAGCGTCCCACCTCATACGCTGGTGACGACGGAAGGGGCCGCTCAACGGTTCCTTAACAAGATAACAGGTCAGGAGTTAGACATCGATAAACCCGACGTCCAACCAGCAGTTCTGCCGTGAAAACGCGTAAATCGTCCGATCGCCGCCAACTGGAGCTTGATCTCCCGTTCAACCAACCGTCTCCCTCCTCCCCGCCGCCTTCGACTCCGCGTCCCAAGGCGTCCAAACCATTTCGGCATGGTCGAGATGGCGACTTGACTCAGTGGTCACGAGAACTGGTGGCGTCCATCGGCCTCACGGATCTCGCTTCTCACATTCAGGTGAGCTGGAATCGGCGGCTGAAAACGACGGCGGGGCGCGCTTATCGCAACGACCAACTGGTGGAGCTCAATCCGGCCCTGGAACAGATTGAAGAGGGGGACGAGGAGGTGGATCGCACCCTGCGGCATGAGCTTGCCCACCTAGTGGCCTACTATCGGGCCGGGAGAAAACGGATCGAGCCTCACGGAAAAGAATGGCGCAAGGCCTGTGCGGATCTTGGAATTCCGAACGAGGATCGCTGTCACGATTTGCCGTTCGAGCGGGCCCAACAAAAGCGTCGTTACGTCTATTCCTGCCCCAGCTGCGACCACAAGATCTTTCGCGTTCGCAAAATCCGTCGAGCAGCGGCCTGCTACGATTGCTGTCGAACCTACAACGGTGGAAAGTTCGATGCCAAGTTCGAGTTGAAACTCAGCTTGGTCGATCCAGAGAACTAGCTCTGGGGCATCTACCATGAGTTGGTGTTCCAAAAAATCGAGTCGATTGGTGATCGAAAGGTTCACCATCGTCTGACCGATGACGAAGCTCCCCTCACGGTTGAGCGGGTGCTTGAACTTTGGGAAACCGAACCCATTTTTCTGCGATTTTTCCTTCATCGACTCGCAGAATCAACCTTCCGCAGCTACTTCTGGGAGACTCCACCGATCACTCGCCAAACGCTCGATCCGGAATTCGAATTCGTTTTGGTCGATTCTCCCGGTCTTGCGCAGTCTGCTCCCGATGAAACCGCGTTTCAGTCCTATTTTCGGAATTCGGATGCTGTTGGGACTCCGGAGCACCGCGGGTAAACGGCCCGAGGCTGACATAGGTGCTCGCGTCCGTCTGCGGGCATGGCACAACGAGCATGGAATCACCTCGAAAGTTTGGAAACGTTACCACTGAAACACGAGCTATGGCAGCAAGTTGCCTCATCCGTGCGGGCGAGATTGCCCGAACAACCACTCTGGCTCAGCACTGCGGGAATGGGCGTCTCCTGGCTCCACGTTCGATTAGATCCCGCACCAAAATACTATCGGCATGTTCCCTACCGTGTCTGAACTGGGACTACTGAGCTTGCTGAAAGATATCGGAATAGTCATCCACCTGATCGTAAGGATCATCGATGGGAACTCCGACACTGTGGCGAATGCCCTTCAGCGTCCGATTTGCACCCGCTTTAGAAACCGGCCCATTGATCATTCGCGTGATGCAGTCAACGGCTGCGGGAACTGCGACAAGCGCGCCGAAGGAGAACAACGCAGTGGCTACGGTTCCGCGTTGGTCTTTTTTCAGTTGGCTGCCGATCAGCACACCAATCGCGCATCCCACGGCGGCAGGCGCAACCGTCATTGCCGTGGTAAGGAGCGTGCGATCGACAACTTCCGGGGTTTCTTCGTTGTTTACCATGTTTCTAGCGTTTTTAATTCCTGGCTGGTGCCAATCGGTCCTGAAATCCCAGGGACAAACCGGTTGAGCATTGACCTGAGAGAAGATACATCACCCCACACGATTTCCAAATGGCCTCTGAGAATTTCGCCCTAATCCTTGCCGGTGGCAGCGGCACCCGTTTCTGGCCCTTGAGCCGTCATCGACGACCGAAGCAGCTATTGCGCCTTTTCGACGACGAAACCCTCATCGAGAAGACCATTTCACGGCTCGATGGCCTGATTCCCCCGGAAAACATCCTGATTCTGACGAATCATGAGCAAATCGAGGAAATGCGGCTTGCGGCCAAGATCTTGCCGCCGGAAAACATCCTCGCGGAGCCGGCCAAACGGGACACGGCACCTGCAGTGGCTCTCGGGATCGGCTGGGTCGCCCGAAAAAACCCGAACGCGACCATGGCCGTTCTTCCCGCCGATCACCTGATTCAGGATCGAGCCGAGTTTCACCGGACCCTAGGAGGAGCGCTCGAAATCGCCGCAAAGACGGATCACATCGTCACCATCGGGATCAAACCGACCTGGGCCTGCCCCGGATACGGCTATATCGAGCGCGGAAACGCCGCCAAGGTGGACGGTGCCACGACCGATGTTCAAGTCTTTGAGGTCGAACGCTTTCGCGAAAAACCGAGTTCAGATTTGGCCGAGGAATTCCTCCGCCAAGGCAATTTCAGTTGGAATGCCGGGATGTTTATTTGGTCGCTACCCACGGTGACGAGCCAGTTGAAGAAGCATTGTCCGGAGTTGGGAGTTTTCATCGACGAAATCGCGACTGGGCCAGACATGATGGCTACGATTGAGGGGAAATTCGGGACTTTACCGAAGATCTCGATCGATTACGCCCTCATGGAGAAAGCGGAAAAGGTTTACAACGTCGAGGCCACGTTCGATTGGGATGACGTTGGTGGTTGGCCTTCTGTGGCGAGCTATCTCGAAGGCGATGAATCGAAGAATCGATTTCGAGGCGTGCTTTCAGAAATCGAGAGCCGCGAAAACATCGTCTATTCGACCACGAAGCAACACATTGCCTTGCTCGACGTCGATGAGCTGATCATCGTCCAGACCGAGGATGCCCTCCTCATCGCCAATCGCGATCGAGCTGACGATATCAAGAAGCTGATCGAGAAGGTCCCGAAGGATCTGCATTGACCAGACGTTCATGGCGGAATCACCCCCAGCTCTGAAAGACTTCCGCCCTTTCCTCGGCTACGGACCGGAGGACTACGAGCGTGCCAAATCGTTCTACCTCGATCTCGGGTTCACCAAGAATTGGGAGAGCGGCGACAACAGCATCTGCGAAATGGACACCGGAATCGGCCAACGCTTTTTGGTCAGCCTCCACATTGGTACGGATCTTCGTGCGAAAGCGGGGATGTTGTCCTTGTGGGTCGAAAGTGTCGATGATTGGCAGGCTTTTCTCGCGCCGAAGAAGCTCGATGAGAAGTATCCCGGAGTCAAAGTAGCCGATCCAACCGTCGCGGAATGGGGCTGGAAGATTCTCTACGTCTGGGATCCAGGTGGCTATCTGCTCCACATCTGCGAACCGCATTCAGAGGATAACAAAGCGTTTTTCGGAAACGCTCCCTGGCTGAAGATTATCTAGGGGTGAGACTATCCTTCCAGCGACACGAGTTCTGATTGGGCCTCTGTGCGTTTACGGCGACGTCTGGTTCGCGTTCCGCTCGTTGGGATTGCGAAGCTCTGCCGGATGAAATCCAGGGTCTCGGCGCGCTCAAAGTAGTTCGTGTGGGTGACGTCATCCTGGGATCCGAAGTCATGGATGTGTTCGCGCGAAATCTTTGCGCCGTCGAACAGATCCGTCATCGATGGCGTATCAACGACGAGGTCGTTCTTGCCCGTGAAGACGTAGTCCGTTCCCACGTCGAGCAGCAGATTCTTGATTTTGCCCTTCTGAAAATGCTTCCAGAATTGCCAGCTCGGTTTGTCGCTCTTGAAGTCGGAGATGACGAAGAAATAGCGATCGCGCTGGGCACCGTTAATCTCACGACGCAGGCTGGCGAGCTCGTGGTTGTTGCCGACTCGCGATTGCGCGGCGAGGCCAGGCACGAGCGAAACGACGGTGTCCGCGAGCGGCGTTTTCCCGGCGACCCGCAGGACGGACGTGACGATTTGGAACATGCCGGTGGCGAATTGCAGAACCGGGACCGCCATCGAGGTCTTGGTGAGGACGCTTCCCAAGTTGGCGGCCAGGTTGAGGGAATTGCGGATGTTGTCCGGCGACGCGAGCCCCGTGCCATGAAGCGGCGATCCGACAAACGCAACCCGCCGATTTCCTCGACCGCGATCGAACGCTTCCGTCCACCAGCGAGTCACGAGCCCTCCGCGACTGTGGCAAATTACATCGATGTCTGCTCCACAGGGACCCAAGTGATTGGCCAGCGCATGGGCATTGAGCATGGGACTCACCGAAAGTGTGGGATGATCAAAAGTCAGGATTTGATCGTAGGTCTGCCCAGCCCAACTGAGAAATGATTTCCCCTCATGGAAACCCCGTCGATCGATCTGGCGGAAGAAGGCTTCCGATTCGCTGAAGGTCCCGTGAACGAAGAGCAGGATTTTCTTTTTCGCACCGACGGGCCGGATGTCGTTACCCGTGCCGATGATCTTTCCATCCTTCCATTCCCGCAAACCACGCTCCGGCGTTAGCTTGGCATCGAGCCGCTCGATCTGCTTCGTCAGTTGGTTGTAGGGTAAGACTTCCATCGGGCGCTCGGCCACAACATCGCCACGAATTCGGGAAATTCCGATAGGGCCTCGGCGTCGATTGGGAAGCGAAAACGCGGGCCGGTCGAGCAAGGTCAGGACCCCGTCCGTCTCCACGATTTGCAGATTCGTCATCCGGGATGCGGCGTGTCGAGCGGCGGCTCGTCGAGGGCCCGGAACGCCGCCATCAGCAGCTTTGGCGACCATCTTTTCATCGGGACGCATCCCGAGATCTTCCATGACGCGGTCGAGGTTTTTGGTAAGGCGAGAGTGGGAGCTCATTTCTTGAGAGACAGGGAGGTTGAGTAGTTGATCGGAAGCGGCGTGGCACCTTCTGGATCGGTTCGAGAGCGATCGACATCGAGCAGATATTGAAAGGTGTCGGGATTGCGCAGGGCTTCGATGCCCGATTCGCAGGCGGCGAAGAATCCGCCTTGGCGCGTTAACAAGGTGCTTTCGAGCGGGACGAGATGGCCGGCGGCGACGAATTCCCAGATGCGTCTCAGTTGGCTGCGGCTGTAGACCCAGGAGTGACGAGAGCCCTCTTGGTCCGGCCCGGAACCGTTCGGCTCCCCATCCGGAAGGAGACCGTCGCGGAAGAATTTGGCCTGGTGCGGATTCCGCCAGAATCCCGGAAAGGCGTGGCCTTCGATCAGGAAGACGACCGGCTGGATTTCGATGTATTCCAGGCAGGAAGCGACCAGTAAACTGAGATCGATGCAGGTGCCATGCTCCTGGCCGAGCAACTCTGAAGGGCTGCGAAGTCGCTGGGCATGGTGAAAGTAGGAAGGCGGAGGGTTCACGTATTGGAGGTCGTGATGGAGCAGCAAGGCGGACCAGATCGCGCGAACTTGGGTCTCGACGCCGAATCCCGGCTCGTTCGGATCCGCATTGTAGCTTTGATAGCCATCGAACCCGGCGGTGGGGTCATCGGTTAGGGTGCAGAGATGAAGCCGCGCATTCCCCAAGGCCGTGGCGACGGCCGGATCTCGCGGACGAATGAACGACGGCAGCCAAACGTGATCTGGTTCGCGATCTGTCCATTCCTCAAGCGGGGCGAGGTCCACCGAATAGGTTTTCTCCAGGTAAACCTGGCGGTCCGGGTTCTCGCCGGGTTGACTGATCCGAACATAAACCGTGGTGCGGACCGTTTCCGTTAGCGTACTCAGATAGTTCCAAGAAAGCGGGATTTGGATCTCGGATTTCAGCTCTTTCGGCACGCCCTCTTGGCCGGCATCGTGGACCGCGCGGTAAGGATATTCGTGAACGCCGATCCGGACTTTGACTTCGACGAGAACGTCTTCCGGCGACTGCGTTCCAGCGCGGGTAACCTTAAAGCTGTCAAACAGATGGCCGCGATTGTGGAGGATCGCGTAGTTGAGCCGCGAGACCGGTGTGACGTGGACATCCAGTTCGTCCCCTTCCTCACGCGCCGTCGAAAGTTCCAGCATCGGCCGTTCCGTGTGACCATCGCCTTGGTCCAGCAAAGGAGTCGCCGACCAGAGAACGATCCCGCTCCCTCGCATCCGCAGGCTTTTCGGCAATTCCCGCGTTTTCTCGAAGGCGTAGGCAAAGGCGGCCAGCAGATTTCCCTGGGCCAATCCGGTCCAGGCACGGTAAAAGCTGGCAAAGAAGACTTCCGCCAGGTGGTCATCGATTTCGTCCTGAAATCCAATCGCCGCCCCCGCTCCACCGGCCACTGCCATCGGGCACATCCGCGCGGCGGAGTTGAACAAGTTAAAGCTGACCAACTCCGGCTTTGGCGAACCCGCGTTGACGATTCCACCCAATCCCTCGGCATCGGCCAACTCCATCCGCCCCTCGCCTGAGAGCAAGTAAGCGTGTCGATCGATCGTCTCGACCGAAAAATCGCCTGCCTTCTGCGCCGCTTTCCGCGTATCGAAACCGCCCAAATGGATGACTCCCGGATTCGTCCCTGCGATCCGCAATCGCAGCTCCTCGGCCGAAGGATTCGCCAACCGTGAAGTCGGTTCCTGATGCACTCCCATATTTCGCAAGACCAGATCCGCTTCTGGACCTAACTCCAGATACTGGTCGAGCGGAGGCGGTGCGCTCTCCACCGTCAGCATTCGCTCCCGCGACGCTTTCGCCACGGTTCGTCCCGCTACTGGCAATACGCGCGTCACCAAAAAAGCCTCGCTCCCGCGCCGCTTGCGCTCTTCCCGAGTGATCGCGGACAGGAAAAACTCCCAAGGGAAAATTCGCAGCGCCCAATCCTTTTCCTCACTAACGAACTTCGGCAACTGCACCTCGATCGCATCCGCATCGGCCAAACGATGGACCGCTTCCGCGAAACCCGCCGGGTTCTCCAACTCCGGAAAAATCTCCTGAGCCTTGGCGATCGCCTCGCCCCGCCGCTCCCGCATCGCATCTTCCGTCAGCCAGCGATTACGATTCCGCAAAATATGGCTCCAAGCCGAAGCCGCCTGCCGAAACGAGCCGCCTTTGCGTCCGCATGTGAGCCGAATCGGCTCCCCACCGCGAGGGCGGAGGGTGACTTGGCAGGACTGTAAGGAGGCGCTGGCCAGATGAGATCCTGGAGACTTCATGCCAGCAGTAAATACTAGAAATACTAGCGCGACAAGAAATAATTAACAAATGTAAGAAGTTCAGGAGTTTTTCGAGGTTTGTGGGGGGCGAATTCGGCTGGCTTTGGTCCTATCAGGTTCAAATCCCACGAACTCAGGCCAATGGGTTCGCACTGTGGTTGGGCTGAGGCGAACAATCCTGTCCTCTTTCGGTTCGCCGCGAAATCCCCCTTGAACTCTCGCTGCAACCTCACACATTCCCTTCCCGCCAGTCCCGGGCAAAACCATGACCGCAAACGAACTCCGCCAGTCCTTCCTCGACTTTTTCCGCGAAAAGCAGCACACCATCGTGCCTTCGGCCAGCTTGATGCCGACTTCGCCGAATTTGCAGTTCACGAATGCGGGGATGAATCAATTTGTGCCGTATTTTTTGGGGACGGAGAAGGCTCCGTATGATCCGCCACGGGCTGCCGACACCCAAAAGTGCATTCGCGCTGGCGGGAAGCACAATGACCTGGAGGATGTGGGTTACGACACCTATCACCACACCTTTTTCGAGATGCTGGGGAACTGGAGCTTTGGCGATTACTTCAAAGAAGAAGCGATCGGCTGGGCTTGGGAGCTTTTTGTGGAACGCTGGGGATTTCCGGCGGAGCGGCTCTATGCGACCGTTTATGCGCCTGGCGATGGCGATCCGGCGCAATTCGACCAAGAGGCTTACGACTTGTGGGCCGTGCTCTTCGAGAAGGCGGGGCTTGACCCGAAAAAGCACATCATCAACGGCAACGCGAAAGACAACTTCTGGGCCATGGGTGACACTGGGCCTTGCGGGCCGTGCTCGGAGCTGCATGTCGACTTGACCGAGAAAGGTGATACCGAAGGCAAGCTGGTGAACATGGATGACGCACGCTGCATCGAGATCTGGAACCTTGTGTTTATCCAGTTTAATCACGATGAAGATGGCAGCTATCGTTCGCTCCCGGCTCAGCACGTCGATACCGGGATGGGTTTCGAGCGCGCTGCGAGCGTGATGCAGTGCACCAAGGGGCTCACCGATTTCTCGAAGCTGTGTTCCAACTACGATACCGATGTGTTCGCGCCGCTCTTCGCGAAACTGGCTGCGATCACGGGGCGAAGCTACACCGGAACCGTCCCGACTTCGCGCGAAGGTCTGAGCGAACAAGAACAAACCGACGTCGCTTTCCGCGTCATCGCCGATCACATTCGGACGGTCAGTTTTTCGATCGCCGACGGGATTTTGCCGGGGAACAAGGGGCGGAATTCAACGATTCGCGCGATTTTGCGCCGGGCGGTCCGATTTGGGCGCGAACTTGGTTTGGAGGGCGATCGTCCGTTCCTCCACGAACTCGTCCCGGTTTTGGTTTCCGAGATGGGGGCTGCGTTTCCGGAACTCGGTGAGCGTCGGGCGAAAATCACCGAAGTCATCACCGCCGAGGAGGCGCAGTTCAACAAAACGCTCGACCGCGGTCTTCGTTTGTTCGACGACGCCGTGGCGAAGCTAGGTTCTGGCACCAAATTCCCGCCGCCGACCATCGTGAAGCTGTGGGAGACCTTCGGATTCCCACTGGAGCTAACCGACGTTTTGCTCCAAGAAAAGGGTCTTAAAACGGACCAAGTTGAAGTTGCCAAACTGATCGCCGAGCACAAAGAGACAGGTTTGGAAGGCCTTCAAACTTCGGTCGTCAGCGCCGTCGAAATCAAAACCGACGCCAAATCCGAGTTCGTCGGTTTCGACGTGGATGAAACCGAGGCTGAAATCCTGGAAATCATTGACGACGGCGAAAATTTCGTAGCCATCGTCAGCCAATCCCCACTCTACGTCGAAAAAGGCGGCCAGGTGGGCGACACGGGGACCCTCATCGCGGAAGGCGGAGAATTCCCGATTTTCGCGACCAGCAGCGTCGGCGAGGCGCTCTGTCTCCATCTGGAGAACGCGCCTAAATCCATCGGCAAAGCCACGATTCGCCTCGACCAGCCTCGCCGTCGCAACATCGAAAAGCATCATACCGCGACGCACATCATGCATTGGGCGCTCCACGAAGTCGTCGACCCGGATGCCCGTCAGCAAGGTTCGTTCGTTGCTCCCGACCGTCTCCGTTTCGACTTCAACAGCCAGGCGCTAAGCGCTGAGCAAATCCGCGAAATCGAAGACCGGGTCAATGAACAAATCGCCGCGAACGAACCCGTTTTCTGGACGGAGGTGCCTCACACTCAGGTCAAGGAGCGCGCCGAAATCATGCAGGCGTTCGGCGACAAATATGGCGATCTCGTTCGCGTCGTTCAGATAGGCGGGAAGTCCGCGAAGCTCGACGGTTACTCGATGGAACTCTGCGGCGGAACCCACGTTCGCAAAACTGGAGACATCGAATTCTTCAAAATCAGCTCTGAAGGTGCCGTTGCGGCCGGCATTCGGCGGATCGAAGCCCAATGCGGTGTCGCTGCGCGGGAGTTGGTCGCGGAAACGGTCGATTCCCTCCGAGGGGAAATCGATGATCTGGAATCGCGGCTCGAAACCGCGAACGCGGAATTGAGCAACCTTTCCCAGCCTGCCGAACCAACACCGGATCGATGGAAGGGCGAAATCGCTGGAGACGCCAACATCCAAGACGTCAACATCGCCCTGGAAACCCTTCGTAAAGAACGGGACCATTTTCAGACTGCGGTCCAAAACGCCGGGAAACGCGCGAAAAAAGCCAGCGCCGGAGCCGCTGCGGCCCAAGCCGATGAGCTGCTCGGCGAACTGATTGAGAACGCGAATTCCACCAACGGGATTCCCGCGATCGTCCACAACTTTGGTGAAACGGACGCGAGCCTGCTCCAGGAAGCGTTGAACGGTTTGAAGAAACGTCAGTTCGCTGGAGCGGCTGTGTTCACTCTGATCGACGGAGGTAAAGCCCACATTGGAATCGCGGTCGCTAAAGCCGCGACGGATCAATTCAACGCAGGTGCTCTGATGGGTCAGCTTGCGCCAATCGTTGGGGGGAAAGGCGGCGGGAAGCCGGAAATGGCGCGCGGCGCGGGCGGAGATCCGACCAAGATCAACGAGTTGTTGAGCCAAGCGAAGAAGCTCCTCGGTGAGGGCTGATTGAACGGTTTCGTGGCTTGACTGCGAACAGCGATCCAAATTGCGATGTAGCCGTTGGAGACTTTCTATGTCCGGCCGTCAGCGCGGAGGCCTGGAGGTGAGAATTAGCCCCACTCCTACCGTGCTGAGAATGACAAAACGGATGTGAAACAGGTCGCTGAAATCCCGTGCGAATTGAAGCCCATGAGCTGAAGAACCAGCCCCATTTTCATGGCTGGTTTACCCGTTGTTGCGAGAGGTTGCAATATGTAATATTTTGTTTCTAGGCGTTAGAGGTTGTTGCTTGAATGTTCTGATTTTCCCCGTAGAAACCTGCTGAAATCGGCAGAAGCAGGCTGATTTTGGAGGTGAAGCATCCCTCGCGTTTATAAGCCAGGTTTCCCCGCTTTCCTGGCGGTTTGCAACAAGTTGCAACAGAGCCATTCCGTCAAGATTCCTCCGAAAATGCCGCCTGAATAGCGAATCAGATCGATTGGGAGAAAGCCTCGTCCGAGGATGAGCGCACCAAGTTGAGTCTCGCGAATTTTGACCAAGAAAGCATGGTTCGAAAGTTGGCTGACTTCGACGGTGAGACAGATCAATCCGGAGATCATAGCGACCCGAACGATGGACATTCTGGGGAATAGAAATCCGAGTCCGAAAAAGATCATCAGGGCCCAGAAAGCGTCCCCAAAGTGAGCCCGGACGAAGGGTTGAGAAACCAGATTGCTTCGCGTGGCCAAGCCGAGGAAGACGCCCCCGAAGACGGCGAGTAGCATGATGGGTCTGGAGCGCAGACAGGAATCCGATTCGTTCATGGGTCGCTTCTTAGAGCCTACTAACGGAATCTGTAGCCGATAAGGAATGGACCATGGAAAGAAAGCGTGCGGCTTCGCCGGTGGAAGTAAACAGCGGAATATTGGGCCTTCAGCTGTGTTCTTGTTCCGTCACAGAGCTCGCTCTGCTCCTTCACTGCGCCTTGCTGAAAACCAAATCTCTTTGCTCCATCGTAGGCACCGGGAAACTGGTGATTCGGGCACAAGCCTAAGGTGCACCGGCAGGTGCCGCCTAGGACCGGCTCAGACCACAAAAAAGCTGGCTTCATCGAAATGAAGCCAGCTTGGTAAAATTCAGTTGGATGATCTCCTGAGATTACTCGACCAAGCCTTCGTTTTCCTGCTTCTTGGCGGTGTAGACGCGTCCGCCGAGAGCTCCGGCTGCTCCGCCGATGATGGCGCCGGTCGCTTTCTTGCCGGAAACGATGGCACCGACGGCGGCGCCACCCAAACCACCGATGATGGTGTTTTGTTGTTTCTTATCCATACCTTCCCACTTGGCGCGACCTTGATCGACGGTTTCACAGGAGGACATGCCAATGGCGGCAATGATGACGAGAGCAAGTTTCCAAAGATGTTTTTGTGTGAACGTGTTCATTTGGGTCAAGAAAGCGAAATTCAAAAATAAGATCAAGCTTAACCTGGATTACTTTTTCTTTCCGATGACTTCCGAGAGCTTAGCTTTCACCTCTTTTTCCAGCTCAGCATACATTTTGGGATCGTCCCTGAGGGCGTCCTTGGCGGCATCTCGGCCTTGAGCGACTTGCGTTCCTTTGTAGCTGAACCAACTGCCGCGCTTCTGAACCAAATCGTATTCCAGAGCCAAATCGAGCAGTGATCCGACCGAGGAGATCCCCTCGTTATACATGATGTCGAATTCCGCTTCGGTGTAAGGCGGTGCGACTTTGTTCTTCACCACTTTGATCCGAGTCCGGTTTCCGGTGACGGTTCCATCCGTCTGCTTGATGCTACCGATTCTTCGAATGTCGATCCTGACAGAGCTGTAGAACTTGAGAGCCCGGCCACCCGGAGTGGTTTCAGGGCTGCCGAACATGACTCCGATTTTCTCCCGGATCTGGTTCGTGAAGATCGCGCAGGTTTGCGCTTTGGAGATCATGGAGGTGAGTTTGCGCAAGGCGGCACTCATGAGCCGGGCCTGGGCTCCGACGGTGGTATCACCGATTTCACCTTCCAACTCTGCTTTCGTGACGAGCGCGGCGACGGAGTCGAGCACGATGATGTCCAGCGCATTCGAGCGGACGAGCGTTTCAACAATGCGGAGGGCTTCTTCACCGGAACTCGGCTGCGACACGAGAAGTTCTTCCATATTGACGCCGAGCTTCTTGGCGTAGGTCGGATCTAACGCGTGTTCCACATCGACAAATCCTGCCAATCCACCGGCTTTTTGAGCTTGGGCAATGGCGGTCAGCGTGAGGGTCGTTTTACCGGAAGACTCCGGTCCGTAAACTTCGACAATGCGTCCCCGGGGAAAGCCGCCTACTCCGAGAGCGCGATCGATGAGAAGGTTTCCAGTAGGAATCACATCGATATTTTGCTTCGTGCCTTCACCCAGGCGCATGATCGCACCCTCTCCGTAGTCCTTTTGAATCTGGGAGATGGCGACGTCCAAATTCTTGGCGCGTGCCTCTACGAGACGTTTTCTTCCGGGATCCTCTGTCGGCGTATCGCCTGCGTTTGATTTCGTGGCCATTTTATTGAGTGTTGGTTTGTCTGCGACTGCGATCATTGGATTTATTGGGTTGCCTAACGGCTTTGCAAGAAGTTTGGGTGATACTTCGGTTAGGTTAGACAAAGACTGTTCAAGTGTCCAGTGGGTTTTTGAGCAGCTTTTTTAGACTTTTGCATGGCTAGCCGGGCCCTGTCTTTCCTCTCAATACCGAACGTGGAGGAGCCAGGACCGGAAGAAGGGGTTCGAGAACTTCAATCCGTCCGGCGTTTCCTGGAGAATTCGTCGATTCAGGAGTCGGGTTGCGGCAGCTTTCGAGGAACTGGCGTGGGTTATTCCTGCCATCTCCAGAAATTCGGCAGATTGAACGGACTTTCCACCCAGTTGGGCGATGGCCCGGAGTACGTCGAGTTGCTGGCCAGAGATGTCCGCGACGATGTGTTCGTAGCCTTTCCGTTCGTCCGCGAACACTTGGAGGAGGCCTGCCTTGACGTGATCCGTAGTCAGCGCCTTGGCTCGAACGCCCTTGGCGATTTCCCAGACTGAGGCGCAGAGTTGCTGGGTGTCTCCCGGACTGCCGTCAGCGTGTTGGATGATTTTCGAGAGGACTTCGTCAGAGATTTGCAACCGACCAGACTCGAACTTCTTGCGAAGGAAACCGGTCCAGTCCTCGAATTCGTCGGGCGCGACTTCTAAAATGGCAGCGGATTTGTAGAATGGACCGCGTTCATCGGAGAAAATCCGCCACATTTCGCTCCGAATGCTGCCACAGAAGCAAAACGGGAGTTTGCCGAGCAGTTGAATTTCGCGACGGAGGAGTCCCAGAATTTGGTCGGAATCCTCCATCCCGCCGAGATCCTGAAACTCATCGAGGGCGACAATGATCTTTCGGTTTCCATCATCGAGGGACGCCCAGAGTCGAGCAATCTGGGCGACCGATTCCGGGGCTGGCTTCTTTCTCGATTGGAGAGTGGGCGTCAAGGAGGGGGCACCGGTTACGGGATCGACGCTCATGCTGATGCTGAAACCCGGAAGGGCTCGTGCGACTTTTTCCAGCAAACCGGCTTTGTCCTCGATGGAATCGAGCGCCTGGACACAACGGCGAATGAAAGCGGGCAAGGAATTGACGCCCCAGAGGTCCGCGTAGACGAGAGTCGCGCCCTTGATGCTGTGGGCGGTACGGTGAATGAGGGAGCTTTTCCCTACGCGACGAGGGCCGAGGATGGCGACGTCCTGTCCGCTTCGAAAAAACGAGACCAGGCGTTTTTTCAGTCGAGGGCGGGCACAGAATTGCTCCGTTTCGACAATGCACCCATAGAGGAAGGGATTGACTGGATCAGGCATGGAGGAATTGTAGCAGCTTTTTGTGTCACAGTAAACACTGTCACAGTGAATACTGTCACAACGAATGGTGTGATGAGGGTAGCGGTCGCTCAATCCTGCTAATAAACCCCATCCATCATATCGAGCGCGGATTGGATGTAGTCCGAATACCAGGCGATGATTCGCCAGCCGACGTAGCACATGATGAAAAAGAAGAGGATACGAGGAAGCCAGAAGCCGAGTTTTTCCATCTGGGCCACGGTGGAATCCGAATAGAAGCTGGACCAACGCCCGAGATCTTCTTCGAGCGAACCGGTTTGCTCCGCGTTGGCGGTCGATCGGGCGAAATCACGGGGAAAACTGGTTTCGTCCAGCATCGCTTCCCCGATCGAGCTTCCGCTCCGAGCGACGTCTCCGAGCCGACGGGCCGCCTGAGTGACGACCGCACTTTGAGTGGCATCGCCGGCGGCATCGAGGCCGGTCGAGATCTTTTGGCCACACAGCACGTAAATGCGGAACACATTGCAAAACCGCTCCAGGGCGATGAACCGTCGTGTTTTTCCGAGGAGCGGGATCATCCTCAGGCAGCGATCAACGAACTGGCTGCTTCGAGCCAAGCGATGGAGAAATCGGCCCACGAACCAGAGCGTCGCCCCTAAAGCATAGATCACGGCCATGGAAATGAGCACATCGCGCAGGATGCTATTTTGCGGCGACCCCATCATCGCCCCGGTCAATCCCTTGAGAATGGGCGGGACAATGATGCCGAGATGCAGAATGACGGCGGGGTAGATTAGTTGACTGCGAATTTGGCTTTGCGTTTTGCGGACCGTGGCGAAGTAATCGCGGAGATAGCCAAATCCGTCTTCCAGAGCACCTCCTTCTTCAGCGGCGTGAATCACGGAAGTTTCCAGATCGGTCACCCCGAGTTGGGACTGGGCGATCGACTGCGAAATCGTCTTTCCGTCCTTCAAACCCTCCTGAATCGCGGAGGCGAACTTGCGCTGCGCGGCATTGACGGCCTGTTCTTCTAGAACCGCAGCGCTGCGATCAAATCCGAATCCCGCTTTGACCATCTTGGCCAGTTCAGTGTAGAGTTGGTGCTTATCGCGAAGAGAAAGGCTCATAGTGCGTCCAATGAGGGCTGCGTCATGAGAGCCTATGACCGATCTCGGACTGAGAAACAACCCAAGACGCTTGCTGAACCGCATTTCTAACCCGGAGACCGTCGATGACGAACACTGGATGCGGCTGGCTGCCGATGAAGCTCGCAAAGGGCTCGGCTCTACCAGCCCCAATCCCCCGGTCGGAGCCGTGCTCGTCAAAAACGGCCTCTTTTTGGCAAAAGGACATCATCAGCAAGCTGGCGGCCCTCACGCTGAGATCGCTGCGATGCAAGCTGCGGGTGCCGCGAATCTGGAAGGAGCCACCCTCTATGTGACGCTGGAGCCCTGTTCCACAAAGGGCCGAACGGGTGCCTGCACTACGGCGATCAAGAAAGCGGGAATCCGGCGAGTTGTGATCGGTTGTCTCGATCCGAATCCAAAGCATGCCGGGAAAGCGATCAAAACGCTGGAAAGAGCCGGAATAGGCACCCGAACCGGGATTCTGGAAGCGGATTGCGAGTCCTTAATTCGGTTCTTCGCCAAACACATTGCGACGGGCCGACCTTATGTCATTGCCAAAACCGGGATGACCTTGGATGGCCGAATCACCCCGCCGAACGGCGGATCTCGTTGGATCACAGGGGAAACTGCGAGGCAAGACGTCCAGCGGCTTCGTTCCGAGGTGGATGCGATTCTGGTAGGCGGCGAAACCGTGCGCAAAGATAACCCAAACCTGACCTTACGAGGGCGATTTGCCCAGGATCGGACGATTCAGCCTTGGCGGATCGTAGTGACCAAGAGCGGCCGCATCCCCAAAAAATCGACGATTCTGACCGATGAATTCAAGGATCGCACCAAAGTGTTCCACGTGGAACAATTGGAGCCGGTGTTGGATGAACTCGGTCAAATGGGCGTGATGAGTGTGCTGCTGGAATGCGGGGGACGGCTCATGGCGCGTGCGTTTGCGGATCGATTGGTCGATGAAGTGACCTTTTATGTGGCTCCGCTGATCGGCGGTGGTGGGCGACGCGCCGTGGAGGGCAAAGGGTTTCGCTGCCAGTTGGTGGATCCGAAGATTGAGCCAATGGGGCGCGATGTGCGGGTTTCGGCCTCGATACGGTATGAAGAGGACTCGATCGCGCCAGAATTCTAGGAATCGCGTCGCTAAAGCGCAGGGCTAGACTGATTCCGATGACGCAATTTTCAAATTGCGTCACTATTTCGTCACTTTGATGAATGATACTGGCGGAATTTGGCAAAACTCCTTGTAATGTGGCGGGATTTCGATAAGGGTAGTGGCGCGATTACGTGATCGCGACAATTCAAATGGCACGATTAATTGACCAGAACGAACTCGACCGCATTACGGATGCGCTCCAAGGCCTATCCTGCGGGGCGACGATTCATGAACTCGCGGAGAGCTTGGGTGGCGACATCGCGACACGAACCCTCCAGCGTCGCCTGGCCATGCTGATCGCGGAACATCGCGTCACCAAAACCGGCAAGGCTCAGGCAACTCGCTACCACCTTGCGGGCGATTCCTTTTCGGATCGCGTCGCCGAAGAGACGGAACCAGGCGAGTATGGCCCGTCGAGCCCGATCTCAGACTCGGATTCTTCGATTCCATTCGGGGCAGGCGCTCATGAGCTTCGGGCCTACGTGGCGCGGCCAACCGCGACGCGTGAGCCGATCAGCTACCAGCGTAAATTCCTCGATTCGTATCGGCCCAACGAAACGTTCTATCTCTCCGAGGCCGAGCGGAAGCATCTTCGCAACTTGGGCCAACCGAACCAGGAGCAGCTCCCGGCCGGTACCTATGCTTCACAGATTCTCGACCGACTCTTGATCGATCTCTCCTTCAACTCCAGTCGTTTGGAGGGCAATACCTATTCCATGCTCGAAACCAAGCGATTGATCGAAAACGGAAAGGTCGTCACCGGGAAAGAGATCGAGGAAACGCAGATGATCCTTAATCACAAGGAGGCGATTCGCTTTCTCGTGGAAGGGGCATCGGAGATGGCGGTCGATGCGATGACGATTCGCAATCTCCACGCGATTTTGTCCGACAATCTGCTGGGCGATCCGGCGGAAGGCGGAAGATTACGGGATCGGCCAGTCTCGATCGGTGCTTCCGTTTACCTTCCGTCCGCCGTGCCTCAATTTGTGGAGGAAACCTTCCTGCAGCTGGTTAACACAGCGGATCGCATTCGGGATCCGTTTGAGCAAAGCTTTTTTTTGCTTACGCAATTGCCCTATCTTCAGCCGTTTATCGACGTGAATAAACGGGTCTCGAGGCTCGCTGCCAACATCCCTCTGATTCGGGACAACTTGCGCCCTCTCTCCTTCATCGACGTGGCGCAGGATGATTACGTGGCAGGGCTGCTGGCGGTCTACGAGCTGAATCGGGTAGAGCTGCTTCGGGAGGTCTTCGTCTGGGCCTACGAGCGCTCCGCCAAGCGGTATGCAGCCATCAAGGACTCGTTGGGTTCGCCCGACGAGTTCCGGCTGCAATACCGTTCGGTGATCAAGGACGTTATCACCGCGATCATCCGGAATCGCGTCCCAATCGGACGGGCAAGGGACTTTGTCGAGGAACAGGCTCGTGACCGGATTCCAGCTCAAGAATTGGACCGTTTTCAGGCGGTGATCGAAGCGGAGTTGGTGGGGTTGCAAGAATGGAACTTCGCCCGCTATCACGTATCGCCGAAGGAGTTTCGCGCCTGGGTGGAAATGGACGGATAATGGTGCCTTCGGACTCCGGGGCTTGCTTAGGGCCCTGTTGTTGGTTGTTGCAAGCCGTTGATTTGTGTTGGGTTTCGTGGAGATTTGTTGCCATGAAATTGGCAATTTCCCCGATAGTAGCTGTCGATTTTGGCTCAAATAGCCCAATTTTCAGCAAAAGTGGCTGGTTCGATCCTGAAACCTGCTTGGCCCTGTGTTCCACGTGGAACAGGTAGGGAAGTCAAGAATTCAAGCCTTGATAGAGGGAGCGAGTTTCGCCTTTATCCCGAGAACGGCGGTTCTTTCCAGGCCGAAAGAGCTTGAACTACTTAAAGAGATTCTGTGAGATGTTTAAATGACGATCCAGGATCTTAGGCAGGTTTCGAGCATGATGGTCAGGATCGCGGCGCTACTTCTGACCATTGGAGGCATGGCGCTCTCCGTCAATTTGGTGCTGGAGATCAATTTTTATGATTTCCTCTATTTTTCCGACGTTTTTGATCGATACGGCGAGCAATTGCCGGGCTTGGTGATGATGGTTTCAGGAATCGGAATGTGGATGTTTCATCGCCCCATTTCTCACGTTGTGGTTGTTTCATGGAAAGAAAAATCGGGGGAGTCTGATTCCATTCCGAGTTCAGAGCTGGATTCCTTCTGGTTCCGGCGCTTCCTCTTGCTTTTGGTTACCCTGACCATGGCGGTTTGGGGGAGCACGCTGGTGATTATCGCCACGATATCATTCATTGGTAGCTCGTTCGCGTACGGTTACGAGTGGAACCTCCTCGAAGAGAATTCGCCAAAGGCGGGACTCGGAATTTCGCTGATGGGAGGTGCGTATCTTCTGAATCAGAAAACGAGGACAATGAGGTAGCTTTTCGCCATTGTTCCACGTGGAACATCTTGCTCTTTGGGGGTGCAACCGTCCGATTCCTAGCGTTCAATTCACCAAGTTCCTCACCATGAGCCAAGCCGCCTTTTTCTTCGATCGCGATGGAGTCGTGAATCGCGATCCGCATCCGGAGCCTTATGTGTTAACCTGGGATCAATGGGAATGGACCGAAGGTATCGTGGATTTGCTTCGTTCCGCGAAGAATGCGGGTCTGGTTCTCGTTTTGGTGACAAGCCAGAAGGGAGTCGGCAAAGGGCTGATGGGCGAGGCGGACTTGGACGCGATTCATGACCGGATGCAGGCGTTTCTTCGCGATGAAGGTGTGGAGTTTGCCGCGATCTACGCCTTCACCGGCTTGCCGACGTGCCCCAATCAGCCCAAACCCGATCCCCAGATGCTGAAACACGCCGCTGCAGAATGGGATCTGGACTTGAGTCGTTCTTGGCTGATTGGCGATGCGGATCGGGATATCGAAATGGCTTGGCGAGCGGGCGTGGGACGAACCATTCGAGTGAAGGGGATCAAGCCCGTTGGCGTTCCGGCGGATTTCGACGTAGCGACGTTAGCGGAGGCAATGGCGATTTTTGAGGGACCGAGTCTCTAGAACCCGGCTTCGACAAAGCTCAGTTCTCCTGGGCGACGGTCTTTTGAGCGTTGATCCAGTCGATAGGAATGAAATGCTCGGAAGCCAATTCGATCGAGCTATCGCCATCCGGGAGAATCCAGTCCCTGAGCTTGTCAGGCAAATCGATTTGGCGGGTCAACCAAACCCGTTTTTTGGCGATCCATCCGGGCTTTAGGTAGAGGGTTGCGATCAATCGAATTTCTTCGCGTTCGTCTCCGGAAGGGGTCCCACGCGTTTGATACGCCAAAATTCCCGCGAACGTAAAAAAAGCGACCCCACAACTGGCCAGAAGGGTCGTCCGCCAAGCTTTTGCTGTTGGTTTCTCCATAAATGCATGACGACAGAGATCCATTTGACTTAGTGGGTCCGTGAATTCGGACGACTTGATGGATTTGAAGCGCGATCTCGATGTTGTCAGGTCGGAAGGAATCTGCCAATTTAGCCCATCGTGGAAACTACCGAACCCAACAATCCAAACCCGCCTTCGCCAGAGTCCCTTTCCGAGCCCAATGAAGCGGCGGCCGTGGTCGAGAACTTCATCGATACGTATCAAATCCAGGCGGAATGGATTCGGTTTGCCGATGCCAAGGCGGGGGCGGTGTTGACCGCGATTGCGGCTCTGATGGGACTGCTCATTCCGACATTCCAGCCTTGGCTGGCCGCTCACCAAGAAGCCGGGACACTGTTAGAACCCTTGGCGTTGGTGACGGTGGTGATTTTTGGGCTGTGGTTGCTATTCGCCTCGATCAGCGGGGTTTTCGCGTTTCGCTGCATCGCGCCGTTTCGCCAAAAAGGAGCCCATCCGGCCGAGACGACAGTGTTGGCATCAGCAAGGCCTACGGGATCGGCGAGTCCGAGCGATTCATCACGGATGCGGAGCGACTGGGGACGACCGGATTTAAGAAGCAAGTTTTAGCCGGCATCCTCTTCGATGCCCACATTTCCTCCGCGAAATATGGGCGGGTGCTGCGGGCGATTCGTTTTCTCGCGTTTAGTGCGGTTTTTGCGGCGGTTTACCTCTTGATTCTTCAGTTTTGAAGAAGCGTTCGGGTTCCTGTTAGGGGTTTGCCGGTGTGTTCCGGGTAAACCGCGTTGTAGCGCAACGCGAGATCGGTTTTTCGACCGAAACGGCTGGGATCGGTCAACTCGGCTTCGAAAGCTCCGGTAATGGGAAACATGGTTACGAGGCGATGCCGGGATTGGGCATCGCGCAGCGAATAAACCAGGAGCGTCGTCAACTCGCCTTGCGGATTGGGGAGTGGAACGAGGTCCGTGAGGATTTCCAGACCGGTTTTAGCCGTCCGCTCGATGATCCGAATCTTCGGCCTCCACTTTCGTCCGGCGAGGTTTGGAGAGATCCGCCCTTTGAGTTCGCGAAGCTGGCTTCGCTCCGCTGAATCGGGATCAAACGCAATCGAGCCGAGAAACCAGGTCAAATTCTCCAGGAGAGCTCCACAGCGGGGATGAACTCGGACTGTGGGATGAGGAAATCCGAAAGCGTGATCGATCGTCGGTCGAATCCATCGATTTCGTTTCAACCCGAAGGGTGTTTCCAGAACGCTGAGAAGATAACCATATGTGTGGAGGAAGCCGGCATGGAAGCTGCCATCATCAAGTGGGCAGCCAGTGAGTTTGGCGATCGCTCGCAAAATGGGGCGGGAAACGATTTCGGCCTTCGCCAATTCGTCATGATTCGAGCTGAGAGCCCACAGGTCTTGGATCGGCTGAGATGTTGTGCATCGGCGCAGTTGGCGGGAAAGAGACGGGACGGTTTGGTCGAGGACGTCGATGGAAGCGATTCCCCGTTTTTGGCTGCGGTTCAATTCCGTGACGGCGTGGTCGAGCTTGCGTTCCCAGTTCTTGATCGATGACGAACCCATGATGAAAAGGGCGATCATGAGCCAGGTTCTTGGATTCGGCAAGTGAGGCAACGGAGTTGCCCAACGACCACACACCGGATGATCTTGCCGAACGACCACAAAGCGGTTGATGTTGTCGAACGACCACATAGTGCTTGATGTTGCCGAACGACCACGTAGCGGTTGATGTTGTCGAACGACCACATAGTGCTTGATGTTGTCGAACGACCACGTATAGTGAAGGTGAAATGTATGCGAAAAATGCAGCTGACTTGGCCAACATCGCTCGCGGTCGCCGCAAGGAACTCGGTTGGACGCAGCAACAATTGGCTGACAAAGTTGGTGTCAACCGATTCTGGGTTACCGACTTCGAGAACGGGAAATCCACCGTCGCGCTCCGGTTTGTCCTCAAGACGCTCTCCGTGCTTGGCTTGCACCTGAAGCTCGAAGACCACCGTGATAAGGGGCCCATCGACCTGGACGACATGCTCTCGAACCTCGTTCAAGAAGAAGACTTCGACCTATGAAAAAAGAACGCCTCCTTGCCACCACTGGGAGCACCTCCATCGGGACGCTAGAGTGGGACCGGGACAAGGATCGGTTGAGTTTCCGCTACGACGAAACGTGGGAAAACAACCCGTCCTCCTTCCCGGTCTCGCTCTCCATGCCGATGCACGGACCTGCACCCGGTCACGAAAACATCGAAAACTTCCTCTGGGGGCTGCTTCCGGACAATCCCGGCGTCCTCAAACGTTGGGGTGAAAAATTTCAAGTCTCGCCACGTCACGCCTTCCAGCTCATGAGTCATGTCGGGGAAGAATGTGCCGGAGCGGTCCAATTCGTTCGTCCCGCCCAACTGGAAGCCTGGATGGAGCGCGCCGATGATACCAACGTGAGGTGGCTCAAGCCGGACAATGTGGATGAGCGGATCCAGACGATCCTGAACGATCACAGTGCGACCCGAACGGGACGAGACACCGGTCAGTTCAGCCTCGCTGGAGCCCAGCCGAAAATCGCCCTGCACTACGATCCCCAACGGAAGCGCTGGGGTGTCCCGGAAGGCAACGTGCCGACCACTCACATTCTCAAGCCAGCGACCGGGCACTTCGATGGACTCGCCGAAAACGAGCATTTCTGTCTCTGCTTGGCTAACGCGCTAGACTTCACCGTGCCAAAATCCCAGGTGGTCTACTTTGGCGGAAATCCGGTGATCGTGGTGACCCGCTATGATCGTCGCAGAATTCGAGATGAAGTCGTTCGGATCCACCAAGAAGACATCTGCCAAGCGCTCGGCCGACACCCGGACAAAAAATACCAGAGTGATGGAGGGCCTACACCCATCGAAATCGTGGCGCTCCTACGAGAGTATTCCACGAAAAGCGAGGAGGACGTCTGGCGGTTCTTCGACGCTTTGGTCTACAACTGGCTCATCGCGGGGACCGATGCCCATGCCAAGAACTACTCGCTTCTCATTGCCAGTGGCGGACAGGTTCGACTCGCGCCACTTTACGACATTTCCAGCACCTTGCCTTATCCCAAAACGGTTGACCCGCGAAGGGCAAGGTTAGCGATGAAGATTGGCGGGAAATACCTGCTGCGTGGTAAGGGTGGAGTTTCCGCCAGCAGTTGGGAAAAATGCGCCAACGAGTTGGAATTGGATCTGGAAACCGCACGCGATCGGATTCTGAAATTGGCCGAGAAACTTCCCGATTCGGCTTCTATGACCGCCGGGGAACTGAAGGCCAAGGGGCTGACTCACGAAGTTCTGGGGCGATTGGTCAGTAGCATCGGCAAATGGACCAAAGAGTGCGTCAAGACGATGGGCCGAGCGACTGACAACAGCGCGGAGAACCAGCCTTCCAGCCAGTAAAGCTGGCGAATTTCGAAAAGAAGGTTGTTTTCGCTAAAAAAGCCAGGTTCTTACGGGGAAATCGGTCGAAACTCCGCCACAAAACGCAACAGACTTCAACGCGAATCAACGATTCGAACGACCGCTCAACTGCCCGGAAAAGCTGATTTAGGGTGCGGAAACCAGCTTTCCGTCGCGCATCTCGACCTGCCGTGAAGCTGCCTCCGCCACGGCATCCTCGTGGGTGACCACCACCAAGGTGGCGAGCTTCTCGTCGTGAATTTTCCCGAGAATTTCGAGGACGCGGTCACGGTTTTTGGAATCGAGGTTCCCCGTCGGTTCATCGGCGATGACCAGCTTGGGTTCGTGGACAAGGGCCCTGGCGATCGCGACGCGCTGCATCTCTCCGCCGCTGAGTTGGTGGGAAAGATGGTCGTTGCGTTGGGGGAGCCCGACGAGATCGAGTAATTCCGCCGCGCGTTTCCCTGCTACAGCGCGTTTTTCGCCGCGAAGCATCAGCGGCATCATCACATTCTCCGCTACGGTCAGTGTCGGCATGAGGTTGAAAAATTGGAAGATGATCCCGATATCGCGTTGCCGGAAGATGGTCTTCTCCGCTTCTGTCGCGGAATGCAGTCCCAGGCCATCGACGACCAGTTCACCGCTATCCGGGGCGTCCAGGCTGCCAATGAGGTGGAGAAGGGTGCTCTTTCCGCTACCGCTCGCCCCGGTGATGGCGAGGAATTCGCCGGAATCGATCTCGAGATCGACCTCAGAGACGGCTGGGATGGTGCGATCACCGGAAACAAAAGAGCGTGAGACTTGCCGACAGGAAATCATTGTGGATCGTAGCGAGGTTGCGAGTTGTTACGACCGAGCGGGAATTCCCGCCACTTCAATTACCATGGAAATTTTTATCGTTCAGCACGGGGATAAGCTAGGCCCCTTCACCAGATACCGAATCCGGGAAATGTTGGCGAAGGAGGAAATCTCCGGTGGCACGATGGGCTGGGTCCAAGGTGAAGAAACCTGGAAGCCGTTGCGAGAGATTGAGCCGGTGCTGGCACTGATTCAGGAAGTGGAGCGGCAAAAGCTGGACGAGAAATTGGCTGAAGACGACGTTCCCACGCTTCCCCCGGAACCCAGCGTGCCTCCGGGAAGTTTGGCGACTCATGCGATCTGCCGATTCGGTGCCCGGATGTTCGATATCATTCTGTTCCAAACCATCGTGCTCTTCTTTTTGGCGCCCGATCCGGTCGAAATCTCCGATTGGGAAAATCTGGGTCGGATTCTAAGTGGAGATCAAACGGAGGAAGAGGCGGCCTATTTTCGGGAGCTTCAGAAGATCGGGTTAGCCTCCATTTTTGCCTGGCATTTGATCGAGTGGATCTTCATCGCGGCGTTTGGCGCAACCATCGGAAAGCTGCTTTTCAATCTCCGGGTTTTGGGTCCAACCGGCGAAAAGGTCGCGGCCGCAACGTGCCTCTATCGCTCGGTCCTCGTCTGGATGCTGGGGATGGCAGCAGGGTTGCCGATTTTCCAATTCCTGGCGAACTTCCTCTCCTTCCTCCGCCTGCAAAGTCGCGGGATTACGAACTGGGATTCGATCCTTCACACCCAGGTCGTTCAAGGCCGGATGAGCGTCCTCCGCGTGTTCCTCGTCATCACCCTCTTCGGGGTGCTGATCTTTGCGAGTCGCGGTATCTGAACCGTCGATTCTGGAATTTGCAACAGAACGCAACAGCGGTTCCTGGCCAGCAAACCCTGCTTCACTCATTGGAGGGTTGGCTTAGCGTCGTGAAAGGTAGCTTTCGCCCAAAAAACCAGCTTCCTACGGGGAGAAATGCCAGATCTTCGCAACGGTACACCACGGAGAGCAACGGTCTGCTTCGTTTTGCAACAACTTGCAACAACGGGGGAACTCAGCCCTCACCAGGCTAGAATCCCTCGATGGTTCTTGACGAACCTCGTTGGAGGCCATCTGCTTCCCGCACGTTGATCGATCCACTTCCAGCCGCTGTTTTAGGGGTCTTCTGCGCCTTTGCAGTGGTCCGTGGCTACCATCGTTTGCGCTCGAAACTCTCTGGCGAATCGTTCGCCGGAAATCTGGAACCAGGGTGGGCTCGACCGGTTTGGATCCTCCTCATTGTGGGATTGGTTTCCGGGGTGATTTGCTTCGGGTTTCACCACACCTCAGAGCATTGCCCGTGGATGGGTTGGTTCACGATTTCCCTTTGGGCACCGGTTCGGTGGATTGGGTTTGGCATCGCCGTTTTGAGCTTGCTCGGGCTGAACTGGGTCCACCTGACCTTGGGTCGATATTTCAGCGCGAACCTGGCGTTGCGAGAAGACCATCAGCTGATTCGACTCGGGCCCTACGCCCTGGTTCGTCATCCCATGTATTCGGCTTTGCTCGGGTTTTTTGGCGGGGCAGCGATCCTGAGCGCAAACGCCGTCATCATCGCCTTTTGTTTGGGGATTGGCAGCCTGCTGCTCTGGCGGATCGATCGGGAAGAGCGGATGCTGGAAGAACGCTTTGCCGATGAATACCGGCAATACCGGACCCAAACGGGTCGCCTGCTTCCGAGAGTTTCGCGCTTATTGAAATAAGCCCCGAAGCCGCCCAAAAATGGAGCGATCATCCCGAGCGGCCGCAGGCTTCTTTGCCAAGCGGAAATTTCCATGAACCTCGCAGCTCTTTTGCGGGACCAGCTCGTAGGGAACCGCCGTCTGGTAGCTGTGCTCACTTTGGCTGCAGGCCCAGTTCGAGAGCCCGCCACTCATGCGGCAAACCTCCACGTTCACCAGTGAAACATCCGAATGGAACGATTCCAAGGGATAGCCGTTGGCTTTGGCATAGGTTATCACCTCCGTCCAAATCGGCAGGGCCAGAGAACTTCCGTATCCCTTGTCGATGATCGTTTTCGGCTTATCAAGCCCGACCCAGACACCGCCGGTAAGTTTATCCGTGTATCCGACGAACCAGGCGTCATTGTAGGCATCCGTCGTTCCGGTCTTTCCGCCAACGGGCCCGTTCAGGCCGCGAGCGCGAACTCCGATCCCTGTTCCGCCGGGTTGGGTCACCTTTTGCAGGGATTGATGGGTCAGGTAGGCGCTTCCCGCAGGCATGACCTGTTCCCGGATCGGCTTGTTTTTATAGATCATGTTGCCGCGTTGGTCTTGAATCGCTTCGATCACGTAGGGTCGCGATTTCTTCCCATCGTTGGGGAAGGCGGAGAACGCGCTCGTCACCGTGCGGAGATCCGCTCCCAGGTTTCCGATGTAAATCTGTGGCGACCGCTCTTCGGTGACGGGAAGGCCGACCGTTTCCGACAAAGCGAGCACATTTTCGATCCCGGCAATTTCTCCGGCGCGCACCGTCATCGTATTGCGGGAACGGATCAAACCCAGCTCCGCCGGTTGGAGACCTTCGTGCAAGCCGTCGGAATTCCGGGGGCTCCAGTTGCCGAGCGACCAGGAAAGTTCTTCGGGGAGCATCGGGCCGTCATCGATTAAGGTTCCGGGAAGTAGACCATGGCTGAAGGCGCTGGCATAAACGAACGGTTTGAAGAGAGACCCAATTTGGCGTCGGCTCATCGTGGCCCGGTTGTATTGGCTTTCGTTAAAGTCACGCCCCCCAACAATCGCGCGAACCGCCCCGCTGGAGTTGTCCAGAATCACGATCGCACCCTGAAGGTACTCCGGGTCAGGCTTGCTCCCGGCTTCTTTCGCTTCCAGGTATTCGCTACGTCGTTGGTGGCGAAATCCGGGCGTCTGTTCTACTTGAGCCAGATTCTTCTCCAGCGCCTCTTGCGCGGACTGTTGCATCCCGAAATCGAGCGTCGTGTAGATCAAGAGGCCGCCATCGACCAACTCCCGTTTTTCCAGAATCGCGTCCAGGTCCCGGCGCACCAAATCCAGGGCGTAGGAGTTTTGAAAGACCCGGCTTCGATCCGAATCCGCGATCGCGATTTCCTGTCTCGCTGCCGCAGCCGCTTCCTCCGGTGTGACATAGCCCATCACCAGCATCCGTTCGAGAACCATGTTCCGCTCCCGAATCGCGTCATCGTAGTGGCGGAACGGAGAAAACCGATTCGGTGCCCGAATGATTCCTGCCAACATGGCCGCCTCGCCCAGGGTCAGTTCGTTCGCGTGTTTGTCGAAATACGCTTGCGAGGCGCGCTCGATCCCAAACAGCCCGGTGCCGAAATAGACCCGATTCGCGTAATAGGAGAGAATTTTCTTTTTGGGGTATTCCTCTTCGATCCGGCGTGCCAGCATCGCCTCCAGCATCTTGCGATGAAGGGTCTTATCCCGAATATCGAAGCTGACGCGGGCCAGCTGCATCGTCAGCGTGCTCGCGCCTTGGGTGAAGGTGCCATCCTTGACATTGCGAACCATTGCCCGAGCCACGCCCCGGAAATCGATCCCGGAATGCTGATAGAAGCGGGAATCTTCCCGAGCGAGCAGTGCATCGAGGAAAAACGGGGAAATCTCCGAAACGGAAACCACGATGCGATTCGCCCCATGGAGGCGACCCATTTCTTGCCCGTTGCGATCAAAAACCAGCGAACGCTCCGGCATTTGTTCAATCTTCGAAATGTCCTCCTGGGCGGCGAGATCCCGGTAGTAAACAAACGTGGCGCTGGCAACGATGCTTCCGACCAAGGTCGAAACGATGGTCAATTGAAGGAATCGGCGTTTCCAAACGGAAGGACGCGGCGGATCGGGCCGGTAGCCGGGATAATAGTCTAGATAATCGTCTTCCATCCCGGGTATCATGTGTCTGACGGATGAGAAATTGGCTTATTCGTGGTGCGAAGTGGCGAGTCACGTAGTCTAATTCCAGAATCGTCATGACGCCAGAAATTCATTTATCAAAGTTGATTATCAATAGTGCGCTTTCTGAAGATTTGGGAAAAGATGGCGATCTGACCTCGCGATTTTTCGTGCCGGAAGACGCGACTGGTCGAGGGCGCATTTTTGCGAAGGAAGAACCTGCTGTGCTTTCCGGGGTCGAAATTGGAGCAGAAGTTTTCTCCGCCGTTGATCCGAAATTGACGGTGGAGATCGTCGAACCCAATGGCACCCAACTGCATCACGGCCAGACGGTGCTGACCGTCCAAGGCTCACTGCGTTCCATTCTCACGGCGGAGCGGACCGCGCTGAATTTCATCCAGCAGCTCTCCGGTGTCGCCACCCTGACTCACCGGTTCGTTGAAAAGGTGGCCGATACTCGCGCCCAAATTCTCGACACCCGGAAAACGACGCCCGGTTGGCGATTGCTCGAAAAGCAGGCCGTCGCTGATGGCGGCGGAACGAATCACCGGATGGGCTTGTTCGATGCCGTCATGGTGAAGGACAACCATCTCTTGGCGCAGAGTGATCCGGAATGGATTCAAGCCGCGATTGGTGAGGTGAATCGCGAATTCCCCGGCCGCAAGATTGAGCTGGAAGTCGATACGCTGGAGCAACTGCGGCGCTATCTGGAGTTGGAAGGAGTCGACGTCGTCTTGCTCGACAACATGAGTCTTGCTCAGCTTCGGGAAGCTATCGCGATTCGCGACGAGCACGCACCGGCGGTCAAACTGGAGGCCAGCGGCGGCGTCAACCTGGATACCGTGGCGGGAATCGCGCAGACGGGCGTCGATTTCATCTCCGTCGGCGCGCTGACCCATTCATCGCGCGCGGTCGATTTTTCGCTCGAACTGACGTTGGTCGATCCCGATTGATTCTACTTCGGCAGATGAAAATTTGGACGCGAATGATCCGCGAATGGGAATGAATTTCACGAATTGAGATCTCGATTCGTGCCCAT
>CAYGQD010000008.1:0-72769 GCA_964351855.1 uncultured Verrucomicrobiales bacterium | reverse complement strand
TTGCTGATGGGGCCGGGGCCGTCGATGCGGTCATCGCCGCCGGAAGTTTGGCCGCCGCCGCCACCTCCGCCGCTGCTGCCGGACTGGGCCATCTGACGTTGACCGGGCGTAGAGGGGGATGGGGACTGGCCGGGCTGTTGACCGGGTGCCTGGCCTTGGCCGGAAGGGGATTGGGACTCGGCCCCTGCCATCTGAGGAGAGTCGCCTTGGCTCTGGCCGGGGGATTGGCCGCCGGGTTGCTGGCCTTCGGGACTTTGACCGGGTTGTTGGCCCTGGCCGGGTTGACCGGGGGAGTTGCCTTCGGCCATTTGTTGCGATTCTTGGCCCTCGCCAGGGGATGGGGAACCGGATTCGGAACCGGGTTGGCCTTCGCCGGGAGATTCACCGGGGCTGGGTTGGGCTTGCGGATCGGTTTCCGCCATTTCTGAGGAGGGTTGGCCCTGGCCGGAGGGGTTTTCGCCGGACTGTTCACCGGGCTCGCCATCACCAGGCGACTGCCCCTGGCCGGATGGGGCCTGGGGATCGGCTTCTGCGAGGGATTCACTGTCGGGAGCTTGGCCGGGCGGAGTTTCGCCGGGGGCTTGGCCTTGGCCGGGCTGAGATTGAGGATCGTTCTGGGCGAGTTGCTCGGATTCCGCGCCTTCTCCGGGTTCGCCGCCAGCTTCTCCCGATTCACCTTCAGAGGTGGCGCGTTGGCTGCGCTCCTGCTCCAGTTGATCGATGACGCGGTCGAGTTCGTTGCGCGCCATCCGGAGGGCCTGGGCTTCGTCACCGAGGACGGCTTCAGCGGCTTTTTCGACGTTCTCCTTGAGTTGATCAATGGCGCGGCTGGCTTCTTGCTCGGGCTGCTGAGCGCGCCCGAGGCGTCCGTAGCGGGTCAGGGTGGAGGCTTCGTCTAACGATTCCTCGATGCCGGCGGTGCGGGCTTCGCGAACGGCTTCGTAGAGCTCATCGGAGAGAACGGGCTCGCTAGTTTCCGCTTGTTCGGAGACTTGGCGCATGTTTTCGAGCAGAGCGTCCAGCTTGGCTTTCTGGTCGCGGAGAGACTGGGCGACTTGCTGGTTGTTGAACTCGGATTGGTCGGATTCGAAGGGGTTGTTGGCATCGGGCGCGTCCTCGAACTGCCCGCCAATTTCTTCCTGAGTTTCGGCGAGTTCCCGCGCTTGCTGGCGCATCTCCTTCACCTCTTCAGCGAACTGGCTGGAGGTGCGCTTGCGGAATTCTTCTTGGATTTCCTGGAGCTCCCGCTGGGCGCGAGTGGCGGAATTGGCGGCTTCGGCCAGCTCGTTGTTCTTGAGGTGTTCGTTAGCTTCCTGGACTTGCTCGCGGGTCTCTTCCAACTTCTTGCGTTCCTCCGCCATGCGCTCGGAGTTTTGCTCGCTCTCCATTTTTTCGACGAGGTCATCGAGGTCGCGCAGCATTTCTTCCTGCTCTTCCTGGAGCCGCTTCAGCTGGTTATCCAGCTCGTCTTTTTCTTCCTGCGTCTTGGCCTCTTTGAGGGCGGCTTCGATCTCTTTGATCTTCTCCGCGAGCGCTTCTTCCCGCCGGGCCAGTTCTTTGAGTCGGGCGAGAACGGCGAGGTCCTCGACCTGCTGGGTTTCCGGCTGGTCCGCCTGCGCTTGGCTCTCGGTTTCGTAGCGATCTTCTTCCTGCTTCAGTTCCAGCTGCATGAGCTGCTTCTGCTGGGACTGGCTTTGTCCCTGGGATTTGGAACTCTTTGACATCGTGACCTCCGTCTCGCGACTTTCCGCTTTGAGCAGCTGCTGGTAGGCGGCTTTTTCTGCGGTCATGGCGTTTTGCATGCGCTCGGCATCGGTGTTTTCCACGACCCAATTGAGGAAGCTGACGGCTTTGACCATCTCTTCTTTGGCGGCGGTGAGGATCATGACGAGTTCGGCGTCTTGGACTTCGCCAATGACTTGATCGACGTTCTGAATCACGATTTCCTGAGACTGACGGACGACGTCCACATCGTCCAACTGGCTGGCGATTCCCGCCGTGACGGAGCGGCGCATCAGCTTCCAGGTGGCGTTCATGATTTCCTTTTGCTGCTGGCGCAGTTCGCCACTCTGGCTGGGTTCTCCCTGGCCCTCTCCTTCCTGAGGCGTGCCTTCGCGAAAGATGTGCTCCCAGTGGCGGACCTCAGCAAAAAACATATCGCTCTCCGTCCGGCGAGTCTGGCCATCCGGGCCGATGTCTTCCGCCCAAAAGTGATAGCTGACAAGTTGGGTCGGCTCGGCTTCGTAGTCTTCCAGCGCAAGGATCGTGCCGAAGTCGTGTTTCGTTTCTCCGGGCAATTTGGCGTCTGTGAGGATGAGGTCGGCGGACTTCTCGCCAATGGAGATCGATGCACCGACGCGTGCGACTCCGAGATCATCCCAAACTTTTCCTTCCAAGGACATTTCTTCCAGGGCGGAGACTTCCGAATCCTTCCCGGGAAAGGCCAGCTCCAGCTTGGGTGGCTGATTCCTTTTCAGGTTCACGGTGAACCAAGGCGGCTCTTTATTGCCACGGTCATCCTGATCGACGAGGTGGAGGCGATACTTCTGATCGGTTTCGGGACGAAACTTGGCGACGAGGCGGGTGGGGTCTTCCGGATCGACTTCCAGGGGGATGACGGACTCGTCCTCGCCGAACAACTCCGCCGCAACGACGGGCTTGTTCACCTGAAAGGAGAAGGCGAGTTCCGATCCTTCCAGCGCGGTGACCTTGCGGACATCTTTGACGGTGGTGGCTTCCTGCTCGGTGTAAGCGGGCGGGGTAACGGTGGCGTCGGCCTGCTCCAGTTTAGGATGGATATAGATGCCGACGTCGTAAGTTTCCGAGCTAGCCTCGGCAAAGCGGACCCGGTATTGAACGGGCTCATTGATGCGGGGGACGACGGTGCCGAAGACCGGGTCGTCCAGATTTCGCCGCATCTCCAGGCGGTCCATGACCTCGCCGGTGGTGGGAGAGAGGAGTTCCAGGCTGGCGTCATTCGGGACCGTGCCGGTGAAGCGGGCCTCGACCACGAGCTTCGAGCCTTTTTCGACTTCGGTATCGCCGGGGTGAAGTTCGATCTCCGCGCTGAGGAGGGCATCGGTAGGAGCCTCGTTCGAGGCAATGTCACGGACGGCGGAAGGAAGAGAAAGGAGCAGAAGCGCGACGAGGGCAAAGGCGATCAACGACATGGTCTGAAACGCACTGGCCCAGACTCGCTGTTTCCGCCGGTAATCTCGATCCCAGAAGTGATGGACGGAGTGATCCACGGCTTCCACGATGACGCGTTCTTCCAGGTAACCGGGAGATTCTTCGTTTCCGGCAGCGGCGACTTCCACCGCAGTGATCAAACGGCCATCCAGCTCCGGAAAGCGGTCTTCCATGGCGCGGGCGACCTTTCGCAGATCAACTTCGCGCCGTCCCAGCCAGTTCCACATCGCAAAGAGGAAAACCAGGGAAGCCACGACCCAGAGGAGAACCAGACCCGAACTTCCAAAGCCGGTGAGGCGGTTCGCCATCCAAAGCCCCAGTCCGAGCAAGCAGGTGATCGCGATGGCTAGCGCGGTGTAACGATGTCGCTGGAGAGTCCGCTCGGCTTCGAGAAGAGGTGCGAGGCGCTGCTTGAGGATGTTAAAGATCATAAGCTAGGGAGATCGCTAAAGTTCCGATCCGCACAGTAAGAGGCAAACCCTGGAAATGGCGAGTGGTTTCTCACCACGGCGAATTTGCCGCATCAATCTTCCATGGGACGCAGGGTGACGCGGGTCGCGCCCCAGCTTCCACTGGTCTCATCGCCGAGCCGAAAGGAGACGACTTCAGGAAGGCGCTCGAGCAAGCGGTGCACACCCTCGCGCAAGGTGCCGGTGCCTTTTCCGTGGATGACGCGAACCTGGAGCAGACCGCGCTGGCGGCATTCCCGAAAGTATTCCGGGAGGAGATCGCCGATCTCATTCGGGCGAAAGGTGTGGAGGTCCAGCTCCGAGGTGATGGGGATGGAGACGGGCTCCGGTTCGTCGTCGCTCATGCGGGTAATTTTGGGGGAGGAAAGGTTTTTCGTGAGATCGGCCACCAGGATGCGGTAAAGAGAAAGAGGGATCAACCACGCATGAACCGCGATACCGAGGAATTCATTGAACTGCTGACCGGCGCGCAAACGGCGGTCTTCGGCTACATCATGTCGCTCTGTCATGATTACGCCAAGGCTCAAGACATCCTCCAGGAGGCGAACTTGACGCTCTGGCGCAAGGCGGAGGACTTCGAGCCGGGAACGAATTTCAACGCCTGGGCCTGCCGGGTGGCCTACTTCCATGTCTTGAACCATCGGCGCAAGCAACAGCGCGAGAAGCTGGTGTTCGACGACAGTCTGTTCGATTACCTGAGCGAACGCCAGGAACAACGAGCGGAATCCGCCGATGTGCGCCTCACCGCCCTGCGCCGTTGCCTGACGAAACTGCCGGACAAGCAGCGACAGTTGATCGAGCGTCGTTATCATCCGGGCGCCTCCGTCCAGGGAATCGCCAGCGATGACGGCAAGAGCGAGGGAGCGATTTCTCAGGCGCTCTTCCGGATTCGCGCCAGCCTGCAACACTGCGTGGAGCAAACGCTCGCGAAAGGAGGGACGGCGTGAACCGGAACGAACGCGAAGAACGGGTTGCCCAACTGACCTCCTCCTGGATCGATGGAACGGTGACCGATGACGAGCTGCGCGAGCTTAATGACCGGCTCAAGGGCGACCCCGAAGCCTGTGAGGTTTACCTGAACCTGATGGAGGCCCACGCCGCGCTGACTCACGAACACGGCGGCGAAGCGATCACCGAAATCGAGGACTGGGGACGTTTCGCCGAGCCTCAGGCATCGACCCAGCCGAAGAATCTGCTGACCCCGTTTCGAAATCGACCCGCTTGGCAATTCGTGGCCGCGGCGGCGATCGTTCTGCTCTTAAACCTGGTGGCGCTGTGGGGGCTGCGGACCTCGGATCGGGAAGAGCCCATTTTGGGCGATGGTGGCGTGGCGGTCTTGAGCCGACTGGTGAATCCGGAGTGGGACGCGCTCGCGACTGCTTACGTCCAGGGCGATTCTTTGCCGCAGGGTGACTTCCACCTGCGTTCCGGCCTGGCCCAGATCGAGTTTTTCAGCGGAGCGACGATGATCGTCGAAGGGCCGGCAAAGTTGGACTTGGAAAGTGCCTGGCGGGTCAACTGTGAGAGCGGAAAGCTGCGGACCTTCGTCCCGGAACCGGCTCAGGGATTTACGATCGTGACGCCGGACTTCCACGCAGTCGACTTGGGGACGGAGTTTGCCCTGAGCGTGGGGAGCGACGGCAGCAGGGAGGTTCTTGTGGTTGTTGGATTGGTGCGGCTGGACGATGCCGAGGGCCGCGAATTGCAAGAGATCGGCGCGGGAACCGGAATTCGCAGCCGGGATGGAGGTGTGCTCGAAGCGGTGGCGGAAGACGGAGCCGCGTTCATTGATCGGGAGCAACTCTTGCGCTTGGCGCAGGATGATTGGCAGCAGCGTTACGCATCCTGGCAGAAGTCTCGCGACGCGTGGCAGGCAAATCCGGCGACGGTGCTTTTGTTCGACTTCGAAGCTCAACCGGCCTGGGATCGGCAATTGGAGAATCGGCATCTACCAGGCTCGAATGGCGCGATCATCGGGGCGCAGTGGACCCAGGGGCGCTGGCCGGGGAAAGGTGCGCTCGAGTTTCAGCGCATCACCGACCGGGTTCGAGTTCAAGTCCCGGGCGAGTTCGAGTCGCTGACACTGGCGGCATGGGTCCGGATCGAAGGGCTGGATCGCTGGCTCAGTTCGCTGCTCCTGACAGACGGGTTTGATGAGGGCGAAGTACACTGGCAGATCAGCAACGATGGCGAACTCATCCTCGGAATCGGCGAGGCGATGCCTTTCAACCACTTCTCGCCGCCGAAGATCAATCCGCGCGACTTGGGACGCTGGCTTCATCTCGCGGTGACGGTGGATCGGGAGAGCAAGACCGTCACCCACTTCCTCGACGGGAAGGCGATCAGCCAATCAAACGTCGGCAAGCTCCCTCCCCTGCGGATTGGCGCGGCGGAGATCGGCAACTGGCAAGCGGAAGAACGCCAGGAGCACGTGATCCGCAGCCTGAACGGGCGGATCGACGAGTTCGTGATTCTGGATCGCGCCCTAAGTGAATCGGAGGTTCGGACGATGCATCACGCGGGCATGCCGAATGGGTGATCGGCCCGAAAGCGAGTCGCAAAAGGGTTGCTGAAAGGGAGGTCGGCGGCGATGGGTAAGGCGATGAAATTACCGATTTTGATCCTCAGCGTCACCGCCGTTTTTTGGCTCAGCGGTTGTAGTGGTGTTCTCCTGAAAGAGCCGCTGGCAGCGACCACGGCGGAAGATCTTCAAGAAGATCTGGAGGGAACCTGGTTTACGGAAGATGGCTCGCTTCGGCTCGCGTTTACCGAAGCCGGGCAGGGAGAAATCGCCTATATCGAACGCAAGGAAGACGCCTTTCAAATGGAGCGCGGAGAAATCGCGGCGGTGGCTCGTGATGAGCGCTTGTTCCTTTCCATCCGGTTCGAAGAAGAGGGTGAATTGCCCGAAGAATACTATCTGGCGGAGTACCAGATCGGAGAATATCAGAACTTAATCGTCTGGATGCCGGACATGGACAGATTCGAAGAAGCCGTGGGAGATGGAACTCTGGTCGGCGAGATCGAAAAGCAGAAATACGGCACCACCGTGCGACTGACGGCCACTCCGGAAGCGATTCTCGATTACCTGGAAGCGAATCCGCAAAGCATGGAGACGCGCAAACCGTTGATCTTTCGGAAGCTGCAGTAAGTGGGGACGTTGGTTTCGAGGCTGGCGATCTGGCGCGACCCGCTCCTCCGCGGCGGTCCTGAAAACATGGCGGCGGACGAGGCCTTGCTCCGCGCGAATCCGGATGCAGCGATCTTGCGGATTTACGGCTGGGCTCGCCCCACGATTTCGATCGGCTACTTCCAAGACTTGCCGGAAACGGAGGTGGAAGTGGTGCGACGCTGGACCGGCGGCGGCTTGGTCGATCATCGCGCGGACCTAACCTACAGCATGATTGTGCCGAGACACGAAGCCTTTGCCCAAGAGCGGGCGCAGGACAGCTACCGGCGGATTCACGAAGCGCTGCGAGAGGCGTTGGCGCACTTCGGGATCGCCTCCCAATTGACGGAAGCGGCTTCCGACGTGGCGGATTCAGGATGCTTCGCCGGCGGATGGGCGGAAGGCGATTTGCTGGTTGACGGGCGAAAAGTCGCGGGCGCGGCCCAGCGGCGCTCGCGTTTCGGGTTGCTTCACCAAGGCAGTTTGCAGCTCGCGCCTTGTCCGGAGGGATTATGGCAGGTGTTTGCCGAGCAACTGGCGGATTCGCCTCACGATTTCGAACCGCCGGTTGACTTGACGAAGCGAATCACGGAATTGGCCGGAGCACGCTACGCCACACGGGAATGGCTGCATCGCCATCGCGCTGATCGCGGCGAATGATGCTTGTCCTAACCGGGTTCTCTTTCTAAACTGCGCCTCATGCAAGGTTCGTTCGAATTCACGGTGAACGATGCCACCTTACGGGTGGAGGGCGATTCCTGTCACGATTCGCTGCTCGATCACCTGGAACGGGCAGGAATTCGCGATGTCAAAGCGCCGCGCGGATCGGAAAACGCCGGTCCGGATGTCCTCCTCGCGTTCGACGTGAACTCGGCCGGGCGAGGAGCCTATCGCATGGTTCCGGCAGCCCACATTCCGCTCCCCATGGCAGCCGGGTGGACCTTCTGGACGGCAGATTTTCTGCTCAACGCGGACCCCGGGCATCGCGCCTTTGCCTTGCTCGACCAGCATGCTCCCGCGCTTCCGATCGAAGCGAAACGAGCCGTGGCCGCCGCGTTGTTCGAAGCCTATTATCGCGACGATCTCCACTCTGCACGTTCCGTTATCGAAGGCTACGAAGGCTTCAGCTTTCGCTTCGGCGGGTTTCGCGGCTTACCCCAAGCGGCAGACACGCTCTTCGCGGAAGTTTCGGAACTGCGGCAACGCTCCACCTCGCACCTGGATGGAAATGGCTTCAACCCGCTGCGGCGGCGCAACCAAGGCGCGGCGGTCGATCCCTTTCAGGACACGTGGTCGAGTCGTTTACAAGGGGGCGCGGCCCTCCCTCAACCGATCAGCTACGTCGATGCGCGGGGCGATCGCTTCTATCGGGTCGCGACCCTCGCGGAGACCCAACGCCTGCGTCAGGATTATCGCAACGCGGTCGTGATCCACAGCGGCCTCAGTTGGATCCGGACGGATTCGAAGGGCGAGCGCGCCCCTTGCCTCATCACGACCACCGGAATCGCCGAACTACGCCTCTTTCTGGTTCACGATGGCGAGGTGGAAATCGGCGCCGAAAATTCGCTCTCCCTGCTCCAAGAGACGCTCGCAGGCGACTTCCCTCACCTCGCGAAAACGGTGACCAAGGTCGAATCGCGGCCCCTTCGCAATCGCCTGACCATCGCGGAACACCTGTTGGAAAGCGGTCGGGTGCCGATCGTCGCCGTTCCGCTCTTTCTCGCGAATGCGCGGGTGCGGATTGCCACCGATGACGGCGAACGCGACGTCGCCCTGGAGACGTTCTATCGCACCCGGTTCGAAAGTGGGCTGCGTCCCAACGAGCTGATGAAGAGCCTGCTGGTTCCCAAACCGACGAAGGCGCGTCGCTTCGAGCAGTGCTACGTTTTCGGTCACGGCATGGCCAACCCCTGCATCATTGGAGCAGCCGGATTCCAGATCGAACTCGACAAGGCGGACAACGTCAGTTTGGCAAGAATCGCCCTGGCCGGGTTTGATCAGCAACTGCCCTTGAAACGCTGTCAGGCCATCGAAACGGCGCTGCTCGGCCAGAGTTGGAACGAGGCCACAATCGAGAAAGTCGCGGAACAGATGTTGGACGACGTCGAGGTCAGGGCAGATGCCTTTGCCGACGCCGAAAAACGCCGACGCCTAGCCGTCAATTCCCTGCGTCGCTTCTTCCGCGATCATCCCATCGAGCAACTCAAAGCCACGGAAGTTCCCATCGCGCTTCCCGGTAATTATTAGCATCCAACGTGAAACGACGAACCTTCATGAACCTGGCCGCCTCCAGTTCAGCCGCCCTCGCCGCCGGAACCGCTCAAGCGGCGGAAACGAAAACGGCGGTGCTCTTTGCCGCACCATCGGTCAAGGATCGCTACTACCGGCCCTTCTTCGCCGAGCTCCTCACCTTTTACGCGGAATTCATCGAGCGAAGCGCTCCGGGAGATCATGCCCTGGTCATCGCGGATGCGGCAACGCGGAAGGAAGTCGCGAAAAAGGTCCCTGCCGCGCACGTCATCGAAGCCGCCATTGACGACATCTGGATGCGCGATCCTAGCCCGGTCTGGACGCCCAACGGACTGGTCCGCTTTCGCTACCATCCCCGCCATCTCGGCGCCCGCCAAGCCAGCAAGATCCAGGACCAAACGATCGGCTTTCTGACGGAACGCGGCATTGCCGTCCAATCCATCGACTTGAACGTGGATGGAGGAAACGTGGTCCAGAATTTTCGCGACCGTGCCGTCGTGTCGTCCCGCGTCTTGAAAGACTATCCCAAATTGAGCGAAGAAGCGTGCCGCGCGGCGTTTCAAAAAGCGCTCGGCGTCAAAGCCCTCGCCGTCATCCCGGAAGAAGGGGACCTACTCGGCCACGCTGACGGAATGGTGAAATGGCTCTCTCCGGACGTCCTCGCCGTCAATCCCTATGCCGAAGCCGACTACGCCGCCGAAATCAAGACCGAGCTGACGACCTCTCTCCCCGGCGTGAAGCTCGTGACCATGCCCTGGGCCCCGTCTGAGAAGGAGTGGCGAGGATTTGCCGACGCCACCGGAATCTACGTCAACGGCATGACCACTCCCAACGCCATCTACGTCCCCACCTACGGAAAACCGCAGGACGAAGAAGCCCTCGCCATCCACCGCCAACACGCGGATCGCCCCATCATCCCCATTTCCATGGGCGGAGTCGCGCTGATGGGCGGAAGCGTCCGGTGTCTCAGCTGGCAAATCTGGGGAGCAGCCGTCGGCGACCTGATTTGAGTCATTCGGCACCCTGCCAGGATAGGGTGTTCGTTGCCGAGTAGCTGCCTCTGACTATGGCGCGTCCGTCGGCTTGGTGTCCTTGCTGTACTCTTCCAGGCGCTGGGAGATCTCTTCGTTTTCCGGGTCCAGCTTGACGGCTTTTTGGAGGTAATCGATCGCTTTTTTGGTTTGATCCATGGCGAAGTAGGTTTGCGCCAGGTGATCGTAAACGACGGGGTCTTCCTCTCCGTCCATCAGATCGACGGCGTGGAGTAGCTCGCTGAGGGCGGCTTTATAATTCTTCTTTTTGAAGTGCCACCAACCGAGGCTATCGGCATAAGCTCCGGACTGGGGGGCCAGGTTGTTCGCTTGGACAATCAGGATACCGGCTTCATCGAGATTGCGGTTTTGTTCCACCCACATGTAGCCGAGATAGTTCATCGGCATGGCGGCGCGTTGCGGGAGTTGAATGGGGACCATTTCGATCGCTTTCTTGAAGTTGGTCTCCGCGAGTTCGTAGTCCTTGAGGCGTTCGGCGGCAGCGCCGTAGGAGAAGTAGAAGGCATCGTTGATGAGATCGGGGTTGGTTTTCCCGACGCGGATTTCGAGTCGCTCGAAGGTTTCCACCGCCAGATCGTACTGCTCGGTTGCGTTGTAGGCGACTCCGAGATCGACCTTGATTGCCAGATTGTCGGGATGCTCTTTTTCGGCTTCTTTCAGCAAGAGGACGGACTCATCGGCTCGGTCTTCCCAGAGCATCATCGCGGCGACGAGCCGGTATTCTTGGGAGGTGCCGGGAGATTCGTCGAAGGCTTTGAGGAAGGTGTCGATCGCGGCGGCCCAGTTTTCTTCCTCGAAATAGGCCTGAGCTTGATCGCGAAGTTTCTGGGCTTCTTCGATTTGGGCCGAGGCTGCACTCAAACTCATGAGGAAGAGAGCAGCGATTGAAACAACAAGGCGGTTTCTGGGAGTCATGGGGTAGAATGCGCTGTTTCATTCCTGTGCGAAAGAAAAATCTTCCCTGAACGCGCCGGTGTCGTCTGGGGCGATCAAATGGCGGGAAGCGCGAGATAAAATCGATTCGATTTCTCGCCCGGCTCACACCAAGTCCGACCTTCGTGCGCTTGGGCGACAGCTTCGACGATGGAAAGTCCTAGCCCACTTCCGGGGGCCGAGGGCGTTTCGCGGTCGGAGCTGGCCCGAAAAAAGCGCCGAAACACGTGATCAACCTTATCGGCGGCGATGGGAAGGGCGCTGTTTTCCACGCAGACCCGGATTTCGTCTCTTTCCCGCGTCACGCGGACGATGATGCGGCCGTTTTCCGGCAGGTTGAACTTTTCCGCATTCCCGATCAAATTGCCGACCGCTTGGCGAAGCAGGCGCTGATCTCCCCGAACTTCGAGCTGGGGGCTGATTTCCGATTCCAGAGTGATTCCGGCATCGGACACGGCGGATTCGAAGTCGAGCGCAACGTCCTCAACCAGCGCCGAAAGATTGACGATATCGCCACCGATCATCAGTTTTCCCGCGTCAGAACGAGAAAGCAGGAGAAGACCGTCGATGATTCCCCGCAGGCGCTCGGTTTGCATCAGCAGCTCGGCCAACTCCATCGCCCGCTCTCCTTCCGCTTTCTGCAGGGCATTCTCCAGATTCCCGCGCAGAATCGTGAGCGGGGTGCGCAGCTCGTGGGAGGCGTCCGAGGAGAATCGCGTCGCTTGTTCGAAGCTGGTTTGCAGGCGCCCGGTCATGCGGTTGAAAACGCGAGCGAGGCGACCGAGCAGATCTTTCGTGGTCGAGACATCGACGCTTTCGGTGAGATTTCCCTCGGCCACGTGCTCCATCGCCGTCGCCAAGGATTGCAAGGGAAGGACCGAGCGCCGCGCTGTCCACCAACCGCCGAAACCGACAAAGAGGAGGGTCAACGGCAGCGCGGAGAGGAAGGTTTTACACATGCGCCAGACTTCCCGACGGATCTCATAGAGGTCCATCGCCAAAAGGATTCCGTGGTCCTGGTTGGAGCCGGCGCTGTAGGTGCGCCAGACGTCCAGGCCATTCCAGACGGTGCGTTTTTTTGTGCGTCGCCAGTCTTTTTTCGCGAGCCATTCGATCTGCCATTCCGGGGAATCCGTCTGCCAATCGAGTTCGGCGCTCGCAAAGCGGAGCACTTTGACGGCGGCCAGTTCCGCATTTAGCGGGGCGCTGTATTCGTCTTTCTCCAGGTCCTTTGGAGTGGGAGGCGTTTCCTTGAATTGCCGCAAGAGAACTTCGCTACGTTCCGCCAAGACGAAGTCCGCTTCTTCGATCATGTTGTCGAAGACGATCGCGGCCGAGGCGATGATGAAGGTGAGCAAGGCGAGGCCGGACAAGAGCGCAGCTGAGAGCCCGATCCGGACCCCGAACGGAGGTCGGCGAAGCGCATTCACCATTGTGGGCCAATCTGCCACGGTTTAGCCGGACGTGGGGCGAAGCGCGGGGCCGTCGCCAGTCAGGGTGAGCCGGAAGCCACGTCGCGAGTTCGAGGAAGAGCGGTTGTCCGCGTGCCAGGTGTTTCGGTCCGGATTCTCCAGGGTGGTCGGCAGCCGGTAGTATTCGTTTCTTCCGATGAGGCCGCGCGATCGGTGGACCTGGGTGAGCCAATTGGCAAAGTCTATCGCCTCGGTCCGGCTCACCGTGGCCATCGGGCTCAAGACCATGGCGCGATTTCGCTGGCGAGCAAACGGGGCGAAAAATTCGCGGGAAATGGGGCGAGTGGAAATGAAGACTGGGCTGCTCGTGACCGCTGGATTGATCAAGGCAAAGGTGGTGTCGCCAATTTGACGCCGGGTTTGCACGACGCGTCCAACGGGAGCTTCTGGAGGCTTGGTGCGCGGAGGTTCAGGAGTTGGCGGTGTCACTTCCGGCTCGGGTTCTGGCTCAGGAATCGGAGTGGGGACAATCGGTTCAGGGGCCAATTCGGGGAGATTGCCGATTCGGGCGACCTCGGTCGGCACGCTCTCGGACGATTCAGTGGCCGATGCTTCGGGCTGCTCTTGAGAGGACGGCACCAGAATGGGCGAGGGAAGTTCTTCCCGTCTCGCGGTGGGAACGTAGGCGCTGGGCGATGGCGCGGGAGAAACCTTCGCTTCTTCCAGCTTGGCCAAATGGGACTCGTTCCGCGCCCCACTTTGAGATGCCTTGAAAAAGAGGACGACGATGAGCCCGCAAAGAATCGCTCCGATCAAGAGGATGGGGAATGCGCCACCCTTCTTCGACTGAACCGTGACACCAGATTTCCAGGTCAGATCGGGTCCATCAAAGTCCAGTTTGGACCGAGAGTTGGGATCATTGAGAGGCGTCAGCATCAGAGAGGGCGAGGCACAATTTGCTAATTAGACTCCTAATTCGGCTTCGCTTGCGCTGCAATCCCCGATTCCTCGCACTATTCCTCTCGCGGCTCGAAATCCACGCGATTGGCGATCATGAAACCGGAGTCCTCAAAACCGGGCGTGAGCCGAACCGTTCCCGCATAAGCGCCTGAAGCGTCGTCCAACGGGTCGTGAGGAATGCTCGCGGAAATGCCGAAGGTGACCACGCCTTCGTTGTCGATTCTGATGTCATCAAAACTGGGGACAAAGGGTTCACCGTTCGCCAAGCGCTCGGCCGCAGGGTGATTCCCTTGCTTTAGTTGAGCCGCGATTTTAGGCTCGATCTCTCTCAACACGTTGACCGGATTCGTCGCGTAGACGCCGTCTTGAAGGTTCCAGAGTGAGGCCAGTATCACGCCCCATTTGTTCTCGTTAATCTCCAGGACCCACTCGGAATTGGCCGACCAGACGGCGGTGGCGGACAATCTCCCGATCTCCGCTGCATCGGCGAAATGGGTGCCGTCGGATAGGGCGATGATCTGGCGGGGTTCGACTACGACCAGAAAGTTGTGAACCGCGTCAGGATTCGCCGCTTCTCCATCCGGCGTGACTTCCTCGCGATCTCCGGAATCGGGAGCCCAAGCGAGGGCGAGTCGTCCATCCGGCGAGGTCGTGCCTTCGATGAAGCGGGTAAACGGTGGGGAATGGAGAGCTTCCAGTTGCTCCCTGAAATCGGTCAACTTCTCCAGCAACGCGGGAATACCACCCACTTTGGTTTGCCCGTCTTCCGGAGACAGGACGTTGCTTGCTTGCCGGTGAAGATCTTGAACTTCGCCGATGGCGTATTGGTCTTCCTTTCGGAGGACGCGTTCGAGGCCGTTGCGGGAGAAGTAGAGTCGCATCTCCGCGATGGTGGTTTTGGCGTTCGGTTCCAGCGGAGTGGTTTCGGTCCGCTCCCAGAAAAAGACGAGCGAGCCGTCTTCGCGAAATGAGGATTCCCGGTCATAGCCCCCGTAGTCATCGAAGGAATATTCCCGCAGCTTGATGAGTCGCTGGCTTTCGTCATACCAACCGGTCAAATTCGTCACCCACTCCTCTTCGGCGATTTGGCGGTGGATCTCCCGAGCGCGGGGAAGTTTCGCTTCGATCTCCCCATACTCATCAATGATGTCTTCCACAATAGGGGGGCGCTCTGCCAGGGCATGGGTTGCCAGGTTCCCGATCAAAAGGGCGAGGGCTCCCGGAAGTGGCAAATAGTTGGTGAGGGAGAACGAGGAAAAGTTCATGGATGTGGGTTTGTCAGGATCGCCTACTCATGAACCTGCGGCGCAGCGCGTCAAGAAGGGAAAGCGTTGACGGCCAGTTCGATTTCTGGAAGGTAGGTGACCATGAATCAGCCCCTCGTTGCCCTGGCGACACGTTTTCTTTCGCTTCTGTTCATCGTTAGCCTGGCTTCCCATTCCCATGCGGAATCCAAGCAGCCAAACGTCGTTTACATCATCTGTGATGATCTTGGCTACGGCGATATCCAGTGTCTCGCTCCGGAAACGTCCAAGATCCCGACGCCTTGCGCGGACCAGTTGGCGAAGGAAGGGATGATCTTCACCGACGCGCATTCCGGTTCGTCCGTTTGCACGCCCACGCGCTACGGCATCATGACGGGGCGCTACAGTTGGCGCTCGAAGCTTCAATCCGGGGTCGTGACCGGTTTCGCACCAAGCCTCATTGCTGCCGATCGACCAACCGTCGCCAGTTTCCTCCAAGAAGCGGGCTACCACACTGCGGCAGTGGGCAAGTGGCATCTCGACTTTCAGTATCTCGATCCGGAAACTGGTGAAGCGTATTCTCAGAAAAAACACAAAACCCCGCCCGTCGGCGCGAAGATTCCGGATGGGCCGATTCATCGCGGGTTCGACTACTACCACGGTTTTCATCACGCTCGCAATATGGAAGCCGTGATTGAGGATGATACGGTGATTGCTCATGACGATGTCGTAAATATGTTGCCGCGCCTGACCCGGAAGGCGGTGGAATATATCGACTCCCGGGCCGGGAAAGAGCAGCCTTTCTTCCTGTATCTTCCGCTCGGCTCTCCTCATACCCCCATCGTTCCGTCGTCGGATTGGAAAGGGAAAAGTGGTCTTGGCGACTACGGAGACTTTGTCATGCAGACTGACGCTGTGGTTGGAGCTGTCAGTGAGGCTTTAGAGCGGAACGGGCTGACCGATCAGACCCTGGTGATCTTTACGAGTGACAATGGTTGCTCGAAAGCGGCGGGGATTCCGGCGCTGGAAAAGCAGGGACACCTTGTCAGCGCTCATCTTCGAGGCTCAAAAGCCGATCTCTGGGACGGCGGTCATCGGATTCCGTTTATTGTGCGTTGGCCGGGACAGGTGGAGCCCGGGACTACCAGTGATCAGCTGATTTGCCTCACGGATCTCTTTGCCACGGTCGCGGACCAGCTCGATCGGCCGCTTCCTGCTGCCAGTGCGGAAGACAGTGTCAGCTTCCTCCCAGCTCTGCACGGGGAACCTATCGTCTCGACTCGGAATGGCGTCATCCATCATTCCATCAGTGGTCACTTCGCCTATCGCCAGGGAAAATGGAAGCTGGCGCTCGCTCGGGCATCCGGAGGCTGGAGCTCGCCGACCGAAAAACAAGCCCCGAAAGGTGCTCCTGAAGCGCAACTCTACGATATGGAAGCCGATCCCGGCGAGACCACGAATCTTTACGCGCAGCACCCGGAAATCGCCAGTGGACTCCTCAAGCTCCTTGAAGCAGACGTCGCTCGAGGCCGCAGCACGGAAGGTCCAGAGTCCGCCAATGATGTCTCCCAGATTGTGTTGTGGAAAAGCGCCTCCAAGTCTCCGAAATAGCGAGATCGAGCGAGCACGGCTCGCATAGAATCGGTCTCCATTGAGGCGGATGACTCATTTCGCCTACTTTTCTGCGAAGATCGACTATCGGGCCTTCGTGTTCCGCATTCTGATGGGAACATGAAAACCCCAGTTGCCGTCTTTCTCTCTTGTTTCTATGCGCTCCTCACGATCTTGAGCGTCTCTGCGTCGGAACGTCCGCATGTCATTCTGATCATGGTCGATGACATGGGATTCTCGGATCTTGGTTATCATGGAGGAGAGATCGAAACTCCCCATCTGGATTCGTTGGCTCACGGGGGCGTTCGGTTCTCTCAGTTTTACAATAGTGGGCGTTGCTGCCCAACGCGGGCGACCCTCCTGACCGGCCTGCATCCGCATGAGACCGGGATTGGGCATATGACCCAGCCTCCGAACAAAGAGAATGGTAAGGGCCGTCCTCCCGCCTACCAAGGGTATCTCAATCGAGAATGCGCGACGGTGGCTGAGATCTTGAAAGAGGAGGGTTATGCCACATTGATGGCGGGGAAGTGGCACTTGGGATACAACGCCAAGGATCGGTGGCCGCTGCAGCGGGGTTTTGAGCAATTCTACGGCTGTCTCTCCGGGGCGACCCGTTTCTTCGAGCCGGAAGCTCCTCGGGGGATTTCGCTAGGGAACGAGTTGATCGAGACCTTGGAGAGTACCACGGATCAAGCGTATTATACGACGGACGCATTCACGGATTATGCAATTCGCTTTCTTGATGCAGAACGGAAAGGGAAGAAGCGTCCCTCCTTTCTTTACCTCGCCTACACCGCGCCCCACTGGCCATTGCAAGCGTTCGAAGAAGATATCGCCAAGTATCGCGGGAAGTATAGGAAGGGTTGGGATGTGTTGCGTAAGCAGCGCTATCAGCGGCAACTGGCGTCCGGGTTGATCGATCCTGATTGGGCGCTTTCCCCGCGTCCTGACGTGGTTCCCGCATGGGATTCCTTGAGTCCTGACAAGCAGGACGAAATGGATCTGAAGATGGCGATCTATGCGGCGATGATCGATCGAGTTGACCAAAACATCGGCAAGTTGATCGATTTCTTAAAGACTTCGGGGATGGATGAGAACACTCTGATTCTGTTTCTTTCTGACAATGGAGGCTGTCAAGAAGGAGGGATCTTGGGGCGCGGAAATTTCCGTGATATCGAGAAACGCAATCAGGAACATGCCAATAGTTATGGAGAAGCGTGGGCCAATGCCAGTAATACGCCATTCCGTCTCTACAAACATTTCGCCCATGAGGGCGGCACTGCCACTCCGTTCTTTCTCCATTGGCCGGCGAAGATTTCGCCAGCTTCATCCTGGTACACCAGCCCAGCCCAGCTGATTGACGTCGTCCCGACGATTCTCGATGTCGCGGGAGCGAAGTATCCTGCGACGATGCACGGGAATGAGCTTCCCAAGCTGGACGGTGTCTCGCTCCGCCCAGCTTTCGAGACCAAGCCGCTCCGTCGGAAGGAACCGATCTTCGTCGAGCATGAGAACAACGCTTTTGCTCGGGACGGCGATTGGAAGCTGGTTGGGAAAGGCGTGGCTCCAACGGGGGGAGTCGATCCTCGGAAATGGGAACTCTACAACCTGGCCAAGGATCGTACCGAAACCCTAAATCTTGCGAGCCAGCGACCCGAAATGGTGGCTGAGCTGGCCGCTAAATGGAATACTTGGGCGCAGCGCGCTCGCGTCTATCCAAAAGCAATGACGGGCGCGAGCAACCCCGCTCCGGTAGCGCTGCCGAATCCTCCTCACGTCCAAGGTAAGCCTTTCACGGTTCAGGCGACCGTTGAAGCGAAGAAGCCCAGGGGTGTGGTGTTATCCCATGGCGGAGTGCAGTTTGGCTACGCGCTGCATTTTCGCGAAGGTCGCCCGGCTTTTTCCCTGCGCAACGCCGGGAAGCTGACGGAAATTATCGCCAAAGGTACTTATCAGGGGAAGATCGATTTGGTGGCAAAACTGGACGCAGAGACGTTGTCCCTATCGGTCAATGGCAAGGTCGTCGCCAGTCAGCCATCTCCCGGTTTGTTGGTCAACCAGCCTGCGATCGGCTTTTATCTTGGCGAAGACTTCAAAGATCCGGTGGGCAAGTATCAACTTCCGAATCGCTTCACCGGAACCGTGCTCCGTCACGATGTTACGGCGGAGACCGTCAAGGTCACGATGCGAACCGCTTGGGGACGAGACGTCACGGCGGAGAACGTCTGGACGGAGTATCCGCGCCCCGCACTGAAACGCGAGGCGTGGACGAATCTCAATGGGCCGTGGAACTATGCGGTGACGGACCTGGAAGCCAACCCGCCGAAGCAGTGGGACGGCACGATCCTCGTTCCCTTCGCGCTCGAGGCACCGCTTTCCGGTGTGGAGCGGCGTTTGGAGCCGGACGAGGCGCTTTGGTATCGCCGCTCCGTTTCGATCAACCAACAAGATGATCGGCGGTATGTGTTGAACTTTGAAGCGGTAGACTATCATTCGACTCTCTGGGTGAATGGCCAGGAAGTCGGAGTTCACGTCGGAGGCAATCTGCCCTTTTCCTATGATGTGACGGAGGTTCTTCGGTCGGGAGAGAATGTCATCACGTTGAAGGTTACGGATGCGACGGATGCACCGGGAAGCTATCAGCTTCATGGGAAACAGCGGCTGAATCCGAAGGGGATCTGGTACACTCCGGTGTCCGGAATCTGGCAGACGGTTTGGATGGAGGAGGTTCCCGTATCGTATTTGAAGAGCACCAAGATAGAAGCGGACCTTGCTGGAAATGTCTCGGTTCATCTCAATGTGGGAGGCGATTCGGGAGGATTGTTGGTTGGAAGTGTGACCGCGTTTTGGGACGGCAAACCAGTAGCGACTGCCAGTGGCCGGGCGAATGCGCCGTTTCAGCTAAAGATTCCCGATCCGAAGCTGTGGACGCCTGCGGAGCCCCATCTTTACGATCTCCGAATCGAGGTTGGTGAGGATGTCGTCGAATCCTATGTGGGGTTGAGAGAGGTTGGTCGAGAGCGCGATGCGGATGGGCATTGGCGCTTTACCCTGAATGGCGAGCCGGTCTTTCCTTGGGGTACGCTTGATCAAGGTTGGTGGCCAGATGGCCTTTTAACGCCTCCTTCCGACGAAGCGATGCTCTCGGATATCGAGTTTCTCAAAGCGGCAGGGTTCAATATGATTCGGAAGCATATTAAAGTGGAGCCTCGCCGCTACTACACGCACTGCGATCGAATCGGGATGATGGTGTGGCAAGATCAAGTCAGCGCGATGGCGGATAATCCGGATTGGACGCGTCTTCAGCCGAACCCGGCTACGGTGACTTGGCCGGAAGCCGCGCATCGCCAATTTATGGCCGAACTGAAAGCCATGATCGATACGCTGGATCATCATCCATCGATCGTCCAATGGGTGCCTTTCAACGAGCGCTGGGGCCAGCACCAGACGAAGTCCGTGGGCGAATGGACGGTGGCGTATGATCCCAGCCGTCAGGTGAACGTCGCGAGCGGCGGAAACTTCTTTCCCGTCGGAGATATCGTCGATCATCATCAGTATCCCCATCCCGGTTTTCCCTTTGAGTTGGGCGAGGACGGACGGTTCGACGATTTCATCAAGGTGATTGGTGAATTCGGCGGTCATGGATTCCCGGTCGAAGGGCACGTCTGGAATCCGGCAACGCGCAACTGGGGCTATGGCGGCCTGCCGAAAGACAAAAAAGAGTGGCTGGAGCGTTACCGAGAGTCGATCCGGCTGTTGGCTGAATTGCGGCAGCAAGGAATTGCCGCCGGGATTTACACGCAGACCACCGACGTCGAGGGAGAGATCAACGGGCTGATTACTTATGATCGCGAGGTCCGGAAGATTCCAGCTACGCAGCTTCGCAAGATTCATGAGGCGGCTGGATTCGTTCGGTAGAGTTTCCTCGTAACTTTCAGAAAAGATCCGCTTTGAAATCTGGCTTCCCTGCAACAGATTCACCGGAACTGCGCCTGTAGCTCAACCGGATAGAGCAGCCGACTTCTAATCGGCAGGTTGTGGGTTCGAATCCCGCCAGGCGCGGTCTTTGCATTGGGTGACGGTTGTTCTTGATGCCGAGATCGATCACGATAGGATTCAACCTATGAAATCCCTTTCTCGTGCCGCCGGATTGGCGCTTTGCCTTCTTTGGATTTGCGAAGGTGTGGGATGGGCAGGCAAGCCGATTGGAGCTGACGCGTTCGGTGCACTTCGAGCCCTGGAAGCACCTACTCTGCGGCCCCCGGAGATTGGCGAAACCTATGAACCACGCACCGGTGAAGTGATCGCCCTTCTTGGTGGAACCAATGTGGTGGAGGAACAGAGGACGGGTTATTTTGAGGCGCTGCTCCATGCGGCTTGGCCGGAGAAGCAGTTGGTGGTGCGCAGTCTCGCTTGGGAGGCGGATACCATCGACCGGCAGCAACGGCCGCAATATTTCTACGAAACGGAGCACCGCGACAAGCAGCCCGGAAGCACCGCAGATCTTCGCCAACGGGTGAAGCCGGACACCGTCATGATTCGATTCGGAAAAATGGAATCGCTTGAGGGGATGGAGGCGCTGCCAAAATTTCGAACCACGTTCGAGGGATATCTCGACCGACTCACGGAAATCACGCCGCGGATTATTGTGGTGACGCCGACGCCGTTTTTCGAATCAGGGCCAGCAGCGGCATTGGCGAAAGAGAGGAACCGGGTGCTGGTGGCGTATTGCCTGGCGATGGTGGAAATCTGTGAGGAACGCGGACTGATGTTCGCGGATTTGTATCAGTTTGAGCCGGATCGACCCTATTCTGAAAACGGTGTTCATCTCAACGATGCGGGACAACGGGCTGTGGCCGAGCGTCTGGTTCAGCAATTGACCGAACAGCCATCGCCGGATGTCGATGAGCGGTTGCGAGAGGCGGTCGCTTGGAAAAATCAGGTCTGGTATCAGTATTTTCGCCCCACCAACTGGGCCTTTCTCTATGGCGACCGGCAGCATGTGCCGAGTAGCCGGGATCACGTCGATAGCGAGAAGCGATGGTTCCCTTATGAAATTGAGCGGGCCTTGCCCTTGATCGCTGAACTCGAAACGCAAATTCATGAACTGGTCGATTAGCCGAGTCTATTTCGCAGCGCTATTGCTTGCCTGGGTGGTTTCCGCGAGAGCGGCGGATCGCGTGGGGATCTCGGTAGCAGAGCGGGCGGCAGACAATTCGGTAGAAGCCCAGTTGGCCCAGTTCGAACTGGCGGATGGATATAACGTGAACCTCTTCGCGTCGGAGGAAGACGGCATTGCCAACCCGATTGCAATGCGCTGGGATGCGGCCGGGCGACTTTGGGTTCTGACCACGCTGGCCTATGCGCAGGTGGAGCCGGGAGGGAAGCCGAACGATCAGCTCTTGATTTTGGAAGACACGGATGGCGATGGCCGGGTGGATAAGACTGAGATCTGGGCCGACGGTCTTGCCATGCCGACGGGATTTGCCCTCGGTCACGGCGGCGTCTATCTGGCGGAAGGCGAGGGGTTGTTTTTTCTGAGCGATGCGGATGGCGATGGAAAAGCGGATACGCGGAAGCAGGTTTTGACCGGTTTCGGCACGGGAGACACTCACCAGAACATCAACTCCTTGAGCTGGGGGCCAGCAGGCGATCTCTGGTTCACGCAGGGCCTCCACAATTTTTCGCGGGTGGAAACTCCTTGGGGCATTGTCCGTGGGGAAGAGGCCGGATTTTGGCGACTGCGGATTCGCGATTTGAAGCTGGAGCCGTTCTGCATGGGAAGCATGGCTTCGCAAAATCCCTGGGGGCTGGGGTGGGATCGCTGGGGAGCGATGTTCCTGAAGTCGAACAACACCCAACTGGGCTACGTTTCGCCGGGCATTATTCCCACGAATCACCATCAGGAGCTGATGCGGCGGGCGACGGTGGCGGCGACGCCGGGGAAGAGCATGGGGTGCGAGGTCGTCGAATCGAGCCACCTCCCGGAACTGCGTGATCACGTGCTCATCGCCGGTTATTTTGCGAATCGGGTGACGGCGTTTCCGTTGATCGAAGATGGCGCTGGATTTCAGAAAACCGAGGGCCAGACGCTGCTCCTTTCCAAGCATACCAGCTTTCGGCCAGTCGAAGTCAAAGTGGGACCGGATGGGGGAATTTACGTGGCGGATTGGTTCAACCCGATCATTGGTCATTATCAAGCGTCGCTGCGGCATCCGGATCGGGATCGTGTTCACGGTCGGGTCTGGCGCGTCACGCGAAAGGGGAGGGAACCGGTAGTCGCTCCGAAGTTGACGGAGATGACCACGGTCGAACTTTGGGCGCAGTTGGATTCGCCGGAGCGTTGGGTCCGCGACCAAGCGCAGCGGCAATTGGCGGATACCGCAGACGCGACTGAGGTGGAGAAGCTGTTCGCCGCGAATCCGATGGGGCTAGCTGGCGTTCAGGTTCTGGAGTCGCTCGGCCGATCCAGCGGGATCACGTTTTGCCTCGATTCCACCGAGCCTCTGGTTCGCGCCTACGGGGCCCGGATGATTGGGCGCTGGGAGACGGAAACCGAGCGGCTGTCAGCTTTGGTCGCTGATGCGCATCCGCGGGTTCGACTCGAAGCGATTGTTTCCGCCGCTCATCTCGGAACGGCTGAAGCCATGAGTCACGCCCTGCTCGCTCTCGATTCCCCTCGCGATACGTTCATCGACTACGCGCTCACGCAGACGGTGCACGCGTTGGCCGATGTCTGGTTGCCGGCATTGCGAGAGGGACGGATGCACTTTGCGAATCCCGAGCAGTTGGCCTTCGCTGTGAGCACCTATGGCGGGTCGGGAGCGAATCGGGTCTTGGAGGATCTATTGGCTTCGGCAACGCCGGAGTCGAAGCGCGAGTTGCTTCTCGTGCTCGCCCAAGTGGGGGGACCGGAGCAGTTGCGGCTCGCGATCGAAGCGCTGCCGACGGATCTGGAATTGCTCTCGGTGCTTCAGAAAACGATGCGTGTTCGCCAGGTTCGACCGGCGGGAAGCGTTGGCCTTCAGTTGGAGGCGGCTCTGAAGCATGTGGATGAAGACGTTCGTGCCGCGGCGGTGGAATTAGCCGGATTGTGGAAGGTTCGCCCGTTGGCGGGGCGACTCTTGGAAATGGCTGGTGATGGAGGGACGCCCTCGCAGATTCGGATTGCGGCCATGACGGCGGTGGCGCGGATTCCGGATTCAGGGGCGGTTCCGACCTTGAACGCGGCGGCTCAAGACGGCTCGCATCGGGAAATTCAGACGGTCGCGATTGCGGCGATGGCGGGGCTTGATCTCAACCGAGCGGCGGAGTTGACGGCGGGACTCCTGCAGGCGGTTGACTCGGTGGATCGCGCGGCTGCGCTGCTGGCTCCCTTTTTGAGTCGCGATGCAGGTTCCCGGGTTTTAGCGAAGCATCTCGCGGCGAGTCCGTTGGAGAACGCGGCGGCTTCTCGGATTTCTCAGGCGCTGGCCCGGCTCGGGAGGAACGATTCAGAACTTCTGGCGGTGATCAATGAGAAGCTGGGAGTTCCGATCGGGGTGATGGAACACGATCCCGCATTCGTTCGCGAGTTGGTTGCTGAGGTGCAAACGGACGGCGATCCCGTCAATGGGAAGCGCGTCTATCACTCGCCCTTGCTCAGTTGTGTGGCCTGTCACGCGGTTGAAGGGAGCGGCGGCATTCTCGGCCCGGAACTGACCACCGTGGGGGCAGGTGTTCCCGTTGATCTTCTGGTAGAGGCCTTGCTCTGGCCGGGCCGGCAACTCAAAGAAGGCTATTTTTCGGTTTCCGTGGTCACCAAAGATGGACGCGCGTTCAACGGCTATCGCGAGCGCGAAGCGGACGGCGTGCTTTGGCTGCGTGACGTGGTCAGCGGAAAGGTGGAGCCCATTCCGCTGAACCAAATCCAGAAACGCGACGACATCGGTACGCTCATGCCCAGTGGATTGACGGCGAGTTTGAGTCGGAAAGACCTGCGGGATCTGGTCGCCTATCTCTCTTCGTTGCGTTAGCCGCCGAAAATGAGTCGGGCGAAGGCGATTGCGACGAGAACTCCGGCGATCCACCAAAACCAGGAGAGGTTCTTCGGCTTGATCTTCGATTCCCCGAATTCGGACTTCACAAACTCCTCGTAGTCAAAGTCTTCACCCTCCGGCAGATCCAACCCATCATAGTTTTCGTTGTGGCTCCAGGATTTGACACCCGCTCCACATTTGGAGCAGCCCTTCGCGTTGGGCGAAAGCACCTGACCACAACCCGGACACTTCATCCCGCCGGAAAGAGTGGATGTTGCCGGGCCACATAGAGCGCCGCGTAGATCTTAAAATCCACGACCAGTCCCTCGTCTGTCTTCTTCTGGAGAAAATCGACGGTTTCACCAACGGAAACGATGTGGAGCTTAATCCGTTCTCCGCCGACTCCGTGATGTTCGCGCTCAGAAACTCGCGTCAGCCCGGTCGCCAGGAAAAAGGTGATCATTTCATCGCTCATTCCGCTGGAAGACGGGCCCACGAAGAGGCTGCGCCATTCTTTCGCTTCGTAGCCGGTCTCCTCGTAGAGTTCGCGCTTGGCGGCGCTGAGAAGAGGCTCGTCCGCTTTATAGGGATCGTCTCCGGCAAGGCCTGCGGGAAGTTCGAGCGCGGATTTGCCAATCGGTGGGCGATATTGCTCAACGACGAGGAATTTGCGATCGTCCGTCACGGCGAGCACCGCCACCACGCCTTTGGCATTCGCGCGAGTGACGTATTCCCAGGTTTGGCCTTCGTCGTGACCAAGCTTGAGGTATTTTCCTTCGTAGAGAATCTGATCCATGCAAAACCCTAAGAGTAAAGGCTTCCGGCCATTCGCGCCCGACCGCGTCGCGTATCAAACAAGCGATCCGCAGCCAGCATTCCTCCGCCGTTAAAAATAAAGAAAACGGAGATGAGGAGGAACAAGAGAATCGTTTGAGAGGTCAGTTCGGTCGACGAAAGCTTGTCGTGAAGGTCGTTCGAGAGAGCGACGATGATCCCGATAAAGATCGAAAGTGCGTTTAAGCGGGTCAAAAAGCCCAAGGCGAACAGGAGCGGGCTCAAGAAGAAGAACACCGCGATCATGACCGAGAAAAAGATGGCAACGGGCACGGGATAGTCCGCGAAATGCGCCACCATCGGCCAGGGATCATTCCGCCAGATGTGGTTCCAGCCCAGCTGAACCTGGGTCCAACCTTGATAATAAATCAAGATGATTCCGCTGAAGCAGCGGAGAAGAAACATACTGAGATGGACGACCGGGAGTGGTCCGATAGAGTTTGCCATAGATTGATGCTCGCGAGGATACGTTTCCTAACAAGCACACGCTGCCATGGATTGGCAATGCCTAAAAGTTTACGATTCCGAATCGAAATTGCCTATTCTTTTGGCGGTGGGAGAGGGATTGAGCGAACGGGCCTTTAGTTGAGGGATAGCTCGGGAAACGTCGTTGTTTCTGCCGCAATCAGCGCTGCCATGCTCTCCGCCAGTTTTCCTGAAACGGCCTTCGGTTGGGGATCGAGCAATACCGCGAGCTCGGAATGCAAGGAGAGGCGGAGGTCCTGAATCCGGGCGAGCATCTTCTGGTGTTCCAACTTGCTCTCTCGGCAGGTGTCGGATTTGGGACGATTGGCAGCTTGGATTTCGAGATCGTCGATTTCCAGGGAAAGACGAGCAGCCGTTTGCTGGATTTTCTGAGGAACCTGTTTACTCCCGGTCGATTGTTCTTTCCGCAGCGTAGCGATTTGCCGAGCCACTTGAATGACGATTTGGGCGATGACGCCGTGAAGATCGGCATTGGAAGGGGAAGCGGAAGAGTCGTCGGTAGAGTGGCGCATTTCTTAAAAGTTATAATTTCCATAATTTTAACCTGAGCCCTTCTTGCCTGCAAGTTTAGAAATCCAATAAAATGGGTGCGACGGTGATTTTACGATCTTTCGCGAAGAAACGCACTGTTGGTTGACCTTGTCAGGGTTCACATTCAGAGGTGGAGAACCCGCAACCGATATGCCTGAAGTTCCCCGAATCACGACGACCGAAGAAGTCATGTTCTTCGACACAGACGTCGGCGGCGTCATCCATAATATCGCCTATCTCCGGATGATTGAAACCGCGAGGACGAGGCTCGCCGGTCTCATGGGCATGAAATTGACGGAAATGGCGGAGCGCCAGGAGTTTCCGGTCGTGGTCCGAACGGAAATTGACTACCGCAAGCCCGGTCGACTGGGTGACCTGATCGAGATTCATGGTCACCTGGAATCGATGGAAAAGGTCCGCTTCTGGATGAGCTTCGAAGTCAAACGACCGGCGGATGATGACCTCCTCGTCACCTGTCGGCAGCAGCTCGCTCTCGTCCAGATGCCGAAAGGACGTCCTTTGAGAGTCCCGCAGGCGTGGCGCGAGCAGTTTTGCGGCGCAAAAGACTTGGACGATTCGGATAAAAATTGATCGAAGTGAAAACTTGCTTCGGTTGCAAGGGTTTGAGGATCATTGAAGATAATCCCAGATCGAACGCATGGGCGTCCTGACACTCTAATTGAAACGAAGCAAATGACTACCACAGCGGAATTGCCGGAGTATCAAATTTTCTCGATCCTTCGAACCGGCGAGGAAGATCCTATCGGCCCTTACAGTCAAAACCAGATCGTTCAGTTGCTGAATGACGGTGATGTTTTGGCATCGGATTTGGTTTACTACGAAGCACTGGGCGATTGGAAACCACTGGGAGAAGTCTTCGACCTGCATCAGGCCATCGCCAATTTTGAGGATGATGGTCAAGATAAGGCGCTCGTTGCTCAAGTCTTCGCCCAGCTATCGGACTTCACCGCCGAAGGGGAGGAAATTTACTACATTGCGGTCCAGGATAAGCCCGCGATTCGGCTGAAGGGACCAGCAGTCGTCACCGCAACGGATCAGCGTCTCTGTGTTGCTCACCAGAAGCTGAACGGGAAGCTCGACTTCGATGTTTACTACTGGACGGACATCCACATTGCGACTGCCCGCCGAAAACTCGGAGAACACCTTGGCGTTTTCAGCATATTGTTGCGTTCAGGTGAGCGAATCGAGATTGATCGGATTCCCGAAGTGCAGCTCGGAAAGTTGGAGCAACTCGCCAACGACTTCAATAGCGACGACGCGGCCGTCATTTAGTCGCGGCCAACTTTGCTTTGCGCCCCAGCGCAAGTCGTTTAGCCCAGGTGTTTCTCTTTAAGCCCAGGTGTTTCTCGCTAAGCCCAGGTGTTTCAGTCCGCCAGTTTCGAAACTGGATCAACGCTTCTTCGGCTTTTTCGACCCTTAAGGCCGATCGCCAATCGGAACGACCTTGGCGTCGTGTCCGCCAGAATAAAGGGTCAGGGGACGGTAGAGTCGATTGTCGTCCAACTGCTCCAAAACTTGGGCAGTCCATCCCGCTGCTCGGGAAATCGCGAAAATTGGGGTGAATAAGTCGGTCGGGATTCCGAGCGAGTAGTAGACGGTCGCGGAATAGAAATCGACGTTGGCGTTCAGGCCTTTCTTCTCCAGCATGATCTGAGCAATCCGCTCAGACATCTCAATCCACTTGGTTTCACCGAGATCGGCCGTCATTTTCATGGCCATTTTGCGAAGGTAGGGAGCGCGGGGATCGAGCACCTTGTAAACGCGGTGACCAATTCCCATGATCTTCTCTCTATTGGCCAATCGTTCATCCACCCATGCATCGACCTTATCGAGGCTGCCAATTTCCTGAAGCATGTGGATGACGCCTTCGTTGGCACCGCCATGAAGAGGTCCCTTCAAGGTGCCAATGGCCGACGTAATGGCCGAATACATGTCGCTCAGGGTCGCGATGGTGACGCGAGCGCTGAACGTGGAAGCGTTCATCCCGTGGTCGGCATGAAGAATGTAGGCGACGTCCAGCGTCTTTGCCATCGACTCGGTTGGCTCTTCGCCGTTGATGAGATAGAGAAAGTGAGCTGCTTCGCGGAGATCTTTGCGGATCGGAGGAATTTCCAGTCCTTGCCGAAAGCGATGATACATTCCGATGATGAGAGGGATCTTGGCGATGATGCTGAGACCACGCTCTTCGTTCAGATCACGGTTCTGATCATCGCCCCTGGTGTCATAAAGCCCCAGCATGGAAACACCGGTGCGGATAACGTCCATCGGGCCGGCGTCTTTTGGCGCATTGCGAAGAAACTCGATCACCCCTTTCGGCAGGCTTCGTTGCTCCCGTAGCTTAGTGTTTAGCGCATGAAGTTCACTGCGGTTCGGAAGCTTTCCACAATGGAGAAGATAGAGAACTTCTTCAAAGGACGTATTCTCCACCAAATCGTCGATCTCATAGCCGAGATAATAGAGTTTTCCTTCCTTCCCCTGCACATCGCTCAGTTTGGATTCGTTGGCGATGATTCCTTCTAGTCCTCGGGCGATTACAGGGTCTGACATGGTAGCTTGGCGAATTGGGGGTGATAGATTGGGAAAAAGAGTTTCAAATGTAGAGCGGAAACGCGGTCCGTCCACTTTCTTGTCGAGCGGAAATGTCTGATTATCCCAGGGCGCGTTTCAAGGCTGCTCCCATTTCGGATGGCGTTTTGGCGACGGAAATCCCGGCATCTTCAAAGGCCTCAATTTTGGCCTCGGCAGTGCCTTTTCCACCTGAAATGATCGCTCCGGCGTGTCCCATTCTTCGTCCGGGAGGTGCGGTGGCTCCGGCGATGAAACCTGCGACCGGCTTTTTGCAATGATCCTTAATCCAGGCGGCCGCTTCTTCTTCACGGTCACCGCCGATTTCACCGATCATGATAATCGATTCCGTCTCCGGATCGTCATTGAACATTTTTACCACGTCCAAATGAGACGTTCCATTGATCGGATCTCCACCGATCCCGACGCAGGTGCTTTGACCCATTCCCAGATTGGAAACTTGCCAAACAGCTTCATAAGTCAGTGTTCCTGAACGAGAAACGATGCCGACGTTGCCGCGTTTGTGAATATAGCCGGGGGCAATGCCGATGCGACAACCGCCGTGGGAGTTCTCTCCGCGACCAGGAGTGACGATGCCCGGACAGTTCGGCCCAATCAGTCGGGTCTTTGAACCCTTCATCGCGGCCTTCACCCTCATCATGTCCATCACGGGAATGCCTTCCGTGATGCAGACAACGAGATCGAGGCCCGCTCCCACACCTTCGAGAATGGCGTCGCCCGCGAATGGTGGTGGAACGAAAATGGCGGATACGGTAGCACCGGTTTCTTTGACCGCTTCATCAACGGTATCGAAAATGGGAACGGAACCGCCAAATACTTGGCCGCCTTTACCGGGAGTGACTCCAGCGGCGACTTGGGTGCCGTAGTCCAGGCTGAGCTGTGCATGTTTCCCTCCAAACGAGCCGGTGATGCCCTGAATGAGGATTTTCGTGTTTTCGTCGACGAGGATGGCCATGATAATTAGAAGGAAAAGTCTGGATGATGGGGATGCTGGATAATGCCGCCCGGATTTACGGTCACGGATAAACGATAGTCAGGAAAGTGGCCAAAAGGCATGATGGGATCGAGCCTGCGGAATTTTCTGCGATCAATGTTGAAGGTTCGGGACATAAGTCAGGCGGGGACCTCCAAGTCGTTGATGGTCAAATCAGGGCGATTCCACCAGAAATCCGTCCCTGAGGCGACCGCAGGACGATTCCCGGGGAAAAACTCGACGGCGTTCGTCGGTGTTTCCTGAATTCGTAGTTTCCGGCAGCGATAGTCGGGATTTTCCTGACCGAGAAACGCCTTCAGCTTCGCCGCGAAACAAGCCGCTCGAATCTCAGTCGTCGGATCTCCCGGGGTCACCAAGATTCGGGCGAGAAGATGCGGTTCGTTGTCCTGGAAATAGGCGATGAGCGGATCCTTGGCTCCGAGATGGAAACTGTGGTCGAGTTTGCGATCCACCCACTCGAACCATCTTCCTTTCACTTGGGAAAACTCCACCAGCATGTTGGTATCCTGATTGAGCCCTCGATTCGCTTTATCAACGATCTCGACGCAGACCACCTCGTCATGACCATGAGGAACTTGGCAATTGGGAGCGGCACCAGAGTTCAACCGGTGCGCCATGCTGTAGCGCCGGTCGAATTTCAAGACAAAGTCGTGATGGTCGTCGCTCATCCTTCCAAACGTCCAGCTGTTTAGGCGGCAATCGCTTTCACCACCTTCTCGGCAGCATCGGCCAAATCATCTCCCGTAATCAATTTCACGTTTGAAGCGGCCAGGGTCGCTTTGCCGGCAGCGACGTTATTTCCTTCCAGACGAACGACTAGAGGAAGGCTCAAATCGACTTCTTCACAGGCGGCAACGATGCCTTTCGCGATCACATCGCAGTCCATGATCCCACCGAAGATGTTGACGAGAAGACCTTTCACGTTCGGATCGCTCAAAATGATTTTGAAAGCGTTGCGGACCTGCTCTTGGGTCGCGCCACCACCTACGTCGAGGAAGTTGGCCGGCTCTCCACCGTAGTGTTTGATGATGTCCATCGTGGCCATTGCCAATCCGGCTCCATTCACCAAGCAAGCGATGTTTCCGTCTAAACCGATGTAATTAAGATCAAACTCGGAAGCTGCAACTTCGCGGGGATCTTCTTCTTCGGGATCGCGCATCGCGGCGATGTCAGGGTGGCGATAGAGTGCGTTATCATCAAAATTGAATTTGGCATCGAGAGCCAATACCTGACCGTCTGTCGTCACCACGAGAGGATTAACCTCCACGAGTGAGCAATCGCGTTCGATGAAGAGGGTGTAGAGCGCAACAAAGAGCTTCCCGGCGGCCTTGGCCTGGTCGCCTTTCAATCCCAGGAAGGCAGCTAGCTTCCGCGTTTGATAAGGCTGCAATCCAAGCAAGGGATGGACGGGTTCCCGAAGGATTTTCTCGGGGGTGGTTTCCGCGACTTCCTCGATGTTTACGCCACCTTCTTCGCTGGCGATGATGACTGGACCTTCTGATTCCCGATCCATCAGAATGGCGAAATACAGCTCATTGGCGATATCAACGGAGTCAGCCACAAGGACTTTGCGGACGAGTTTTCCTTCTTCCCCAGTCTGATGAGTAACCAAAACCTGGCCGAGCATCTGGGAAGCTTTTTCCTCCACATCGGCAGGGGAAGAGCAAAGGTGAACACCCCCTTGAAACCCGTTTTTGAAGGTGCCTTTCCCGCGTCCGCCTGCGTGGACTTGAGCCTTCACGACAAGACCGTCTCCCCCCAATTCTTCGGCCGCTTTGCGAGCTTCTTCCGCCGTGCTGGCAACTTTTCCGCGAGGACTGGCGACGTTAAATTGGTCGAAAAGCTCTTTGGCTTGGTATTCGTGAATGTTCATCGGTTAGGGTAAGGGAAGAAAGCGAACCATAAGGAGGGCTAATCTTACGTCAAGAAGGGAATCAGAGATCTCCGGATCGGATTTCGGTTCCTTGGGACTGAGCAAAAAAAAGCGCCCCTGAGCCGAACTCAGAGGCGCCCTACCGAGGTAGGATGGGGTTTTTTAACGTTGGGGTTTTTTTAACGTTGGGGTTTAAAATGCGTTTTGAAACCTAGGTAAACAGCTTCGTAATCGGTTTACCGTTTTGGGAGACCGTGAAGGGCCGCTTGCTGGGACTGTAAAGCACGTGATTCAGAGGAATGCCGAGGCCGTAGGCGATTGTGGCGTTGAGGTCGGCATGTTCGACGGCGTCTTCAACCACCGTCTCACCCCCTTCGTCCGATTTTCCGAATTTCTGGCCTCCGACGATTCCGCCGCCCGCCAAGACCGCAGAAAACGCTTTCGGGTAGTGGTCACGACCGACGTTCTGATTGATGCGAGGCGTGCGACCGAATTCCGTGGCCAAAACGATGAGCGTATCGTCGAGCAAGCCGCGCAACTCCAAGTCACTGATCAATGCTGACATGCCGCGATCGAGAATTTCGCAGCGCTCGGGAACGCGATTGAAGTTGCTTTGGTGGGTATCCCAGCCGCCGAGGCTGACTTCGACAAAGCGAACGTCGTTTTCGACTAATCGACGCGCCAGGAGGCAGCCTTTGCCGAAGTTGTCTTCGCCATACATTTTGCGAACGGATTCCGGCTCGTTCGAAAGATCAAACGCTTCAAGGTCTTCGCTCTTCATCAGCTTCATGGCGTCGTCATACATCTCACTGTAGCTGTTGACGGCTTTGTAATCATAACGGGACGCGAACTGTTGGCCGAGTTGCTTGCTCAAGCCCACTCGGAACTCAAAGTCGTCTTGCTCCATTTTCGCTTTCACGTTTTGAAGTCCACGATCCGGTGCTCCGATCATCAGCGGCCCGACCTTGGCCGGGAAAAATCCAGCGCCGGGGTGACGACTGCCCCCGCCGATCACGACATTCCCGGGAAGGGTAGGGTTGAGGCGATCCTGAAAGGTGAGCAACCAGGAACCCATGGCTGGGTGCTTGATGGTGCCGCGCATCTCATAAGAGGTGTGGGCGAGGTAATTTCCCTGCTGGTGGGCACCGGTCTTCGACATCATCGAGTTGATGACCGCCATCTTATCGCCGTGCTTGGCCAAGTTGGGCAAATACTCGGAGATTTGGTAGTCGCCCGTCGTATCGATCGCTTTGACCGGCCCCTGGTTTTCGTGGCCCTGCTTGAGGTCGAAGGTATCCAGATGGGTCATCCCTCCATTCATGTAAAGGTAGATCACACGCTTCGCTGTTTGAATCTGGTGAAGCTGGCTGGCGTTTTCGCCGGCTCCCATGACCCGGCTACTGAACATCGGAGTGAGTCCTACTCCGAGGAAGGTGCTCGCCGCGTTGGTCACGAAACGTCTCCGAGTTTGCTCGGATGATTGATTCAGAAGGTTTTTCATCGAACGGTCAGAATGGATTGGGTTATTGAACAAAGAGAAACTCTTGCGAATTGAGGAGGGCAAAGACGGTATCGCGATAGATGTCGTCACCCCGCGCCTCACTGGCGGAACGGAGGAGATTCAATTCCTCTGGAGTCGGAGAGCGACTCAGCAAACTGCGGAAGATGACATCCAGTTTTTCGTCGATTGATTCCTTGGAACTCACATTGCGATAGAGCACGGAATTACTGCCGGAAATTTGGGGGAACGTGCTGCCATTGAGCAAGTGGAGAGCTTGGGGAACAGATGCTTCGTCGTTGGCGTTCTCGATCGTTTCGCGATCACTCTGGCCAAATTCGCGCAAAAAATGGCCATTGGGAGCCGGGGAGCTGATGTGGGCGGCTCGAAGCATCCGGCTGGAATTGCGACGAAAGCTGAGATAATTGCGCTGATCGGAACTTTCTGTGATGCCCAGCTCGTTCATTTCCGCTTCGAACATTGCCGTTTCGATTTCGGTCTGGAGCTTGCGCAGCTCGTTCGTCGCCCGACCGTTGGAGTCAAAGACTTTGGACGGATTCATCTCTTGATCTTTCCCATCTGGCATCGTCAGGGAAACCAGTTTAAAATCCGCTTTTCTCAGCGCTGGTTCATAGACCATTTCGTGCACTTTCTGGCGAAGCTGAGTCTGGAGGCGATTGGACTCGCGGGAGAGTTCTTTAACCTTCTCTTGATCTTTGTCCTTGCGAGCCTGGGTCAGCTCTTTGGTAATTTGATCCCGCTTCTGATTGAGCTCTGTTTGATAGTTGGCAATTTTTTTCGCGAACTTCAGCATGTCCTCCGGGTTGTAGCCGCCGATCACTTCACTCATGGTTTGCTGATGGGCGAGACGCAGCTCAAATTCTTGAGCCCTTTTCCAGTCGCTGGAATCCGGAAGCGGATTGACCAGAGACACGACCGAATCCCAGATTTGCTCAGCGGTCATTCTCCGGAGGATGGGACCCGTGAAGTGAAATTTCTCTCCCAACATGACTTCCTTCGTTTGGGCCTCCCGTTGGTAGGCCTTGGAATGGTAGATGGCCCGGAGAAACGCCTTCATGTCGTAGCCACGTTCGATCAGGTGATCCTCCAGGAAGTTCATGAGTTCCACATTTGAGGGGACGGTGGAATCCATGATTTCATCAACTGGTTCGATCAATCCGATTCCCATCGCTTCTTTCCAGAGCCGGTTCGCGATCACCGTCGTGAAGCGCGGGTTTTCGGGTGACGTCATCCACTGTGCGTAGGAATCGACACGCGCTCCAGGGCTTTCCACCGTGATGGGGGTTCCGAACATCGCCGCAGGCTCAATTTTTTGCTTGGGTTCGGCGTCGTCGTATTGGTAATCGTGGGGCAATTGAGGAAGGCGATTGGGATCGTAGGCCACCATGTTATTGTTCCGGATGGGACGAGTCACTTCCTGAAACGCGCGCTGCAGGTTTTGCTTTTCCTTGCGGTCCATTTCCATGCGCTGGATGGAGCGCTGGGCCTCTTGGAGTTCTTTCTGATAGCCGCGCCCATTGGCGTCCATGCCGTAGCTGAAGGCGGCCATGTGGAAGAAATCCATCTGAGTCCATTTATCGAACGGGTGATTGTGGCACTGAGCACACTCCATCCGAGTGCCCAGGAAAATCCGGACGGTATTGGCCATGTGATCCAACGGCATGCCGCGGTCCCGATACGTGTAGCCGATGGCTCCATTGTCCCAAGCCTGGCCTTCTGCCGTGATCAAACTCCTGACGAACTGGTCATAAGGCATGTTTTCGGCAAGCGCGTCGCGGACAAACTCCACGTAGTAAGGGGTGATGTTTTGGCCGCCCCCTTGTTGGGTGTTAATGCGAAGGATGTCTGCCCAGAAATTGAAGAAGTGATTGACGTAGCCTTCGCTCTCCAGCAGTTCGTCGATCAGTTGAGCACGTTTATCGGGATCGTCCGAGGCGAGGAAGCGGCTGGATTCTTCGTAGGTAGGGATGCGCCCGATGGCGTCCAGATAGATCCGCCGGAGAAAGACTTCGTCGCCCGCCATGGGGTTTCCCTCCACCCCAGCCTCCTTCCATGACTTTTCCAGGATCCGATCAATGGAGGCAGAGGGGGACTCGGTTCCTGCCAAGAGCGTTCCTAAACTGATGAAACAGAGCGTAGAAACGAGGATAGCTTTCATAGGGCGTAAGGGCTTTATAACCATTAAGCACGATGGCCCGTTCCGAGCTCTTTCATCCCTGAAAAAATACTTTCGAAAAAGCATCCGATTTTCGATCAGGTCACGGGCCCGCCCAAAACGACCTTTTCCCCGAGAAAACGAGGCTCAGTCTTCAGCACAAAAATATCCAGAACCGTTTTGACTCGCGCAAGATATTCGCGAAGCCGCGTTTTCAAGGCGCGCCGAGAGGTGACCTGCCGGGCGATGAAACCAATCGAATTGGGGCAATCCCGTTTTCCGGCAATAAAGAGCCCCCGTTTGGCATGAAACGATTGAGAAATCACAATGAAGTCGTCCTGGCCGAAAATCTCCTTGGCGCGGACGATGGATTCGAGGGTGCTAAATCCCGCGTAGTCCCGATAGATGCGATCTGGAGGCACTCCCAATGCGATGAGCGCGTCTCGCATGTCGGTCGGTTCATCGTAGGATTTGCGGCTATTGTCTCCACTGACAATGAGGAACTGGCATTTTCCGTTCCGGTAGAGTTCCGCAGCGGCGCTTATCCGGTAACTGAAGAAGGTGTTCCGATTACCGTTGGTGAGCTGTTTCGCGCAACCGAGGACAAGGGCGGCCTTTCGGCGTGGCACGTCCTCGATCCGATCATGAAGTCGGCCTTTCGCGGCGGTTTCAACGGTCTGATGAGCCGTGAAAATGAGGACCGCGATGGCGAAGATGCCACCGATTCCGATCTTCAACCCATGTCGCAGAAGGAACTTCATTCGCCTCAACTACGTGAGATTAGAGCGAGTCCTTTCAATCCTCTGGCCCGAGGCGGACAATCACATGCGGCTGGTCCAGAAAGTGGCGCTCAGCGACGTCTTTCACTTGAGCATCATTGATCTGGTCCATCATCTTGGGCGTTTTCGAGGATTGGTCCCAGCCAAAGTTGTAGAGCTCATCCATGGCGTGAGTCCGGGCGCAGCTAGCCAGGCTCTGGAGCCGGTTTTTATGGCTGCCTTGCCAGGAGCGTTTCGCCCTGGCTAATTCTTCAGGATCGATCCCGTGTTTCGCAAGGTGGGTGATTTCGTGGTAGAGACCGGCTTCCACTGCATCTGCCTGCTCCGGAGAGGTAGCGGTGTAGAAATAGAAGCAGCCGCCAGCAAACCCGAGGACGCGGCTGGTTCCCACCATGTAAGCGGCTCCTAGTTCTTCGCGAATTTTGCGATAGAGGCGAGAACTCATGTCGCTACAAGCGTCATCGATCAGCTCCAACGTGAGCAGATCATCGGAAAAAATCCCGGCGGTGGGGTAGGCGATGATAACGATGGTCTGCTGTTTCTCCTGAGCGGTATCATCAATCCGCTCGGTCTTTGCAAAGGTCGGAACGGGTTCGACCTCGGTAAAACGGCGTTCCCCGGAGGGAAGCTGACTCAACAGATCTTCGACGGAATCACGGACTTGGTTGGTCTCGATATCACCGTAAACGGCCAGCACACCGTTCTTCGCGAGAACGTTCTCAGCGTGAAACCGGGTGAGTTCTTCAAGGGTGATGGCTTGTACGCTTTCTTCTGTTCCCGAAAGTGGCGTTTCGTAGGCATGGCCTGCGAACAGGGCTTCGCGCATGCGCTTGGCGGCGATCGTCATCGGACGATCCAGTTCGGATTTGATTCCGGCGATCTGCACCTCGCGTTCGCGATTGACGGTTTCACTGAGAAAGGTCGGCTCGGTCAGTGCTTTGCCGAGGACGTCCAACCCTAGTTTCCAATCGGGTGCCATCAGTTCCGCGCTGAGTCCAAAGCTGTTGAAGCCGGAAAAGCCGGTGAATTCTCCTCCAGCGCTTTCAATGGTTTCGGCCACCACCGCAGCAGGACGAGATTCGGTGTCGCGGGTCAGAAGCTTGGCGAAAAGTCGCGTCATGCCGGGGCGATCCCTCGGTTCAGCCAGCAATCCACCCCGCAGGGCGATGTGTGAGGTGACGAGGGGTAGTCGGCGATCCGGGCAGACCAACAAGGTCAATCCGTTCTCAAGAACGATCCGTTCCGTTTCCCCATCCGACTTCCGAACGCGGCGTTTTTTCCGTTTCGCCAGACTCCCTTCCGGATTGAGGGAAACCACCGTCAAATGATCGGGCTGGACCCATTTCCGCGCCACTTGATTGATGGTTTCGACTGTGGTCCGCTGGAGATTGCGAATGTAATCCTGGGTAAACTCGGCGTTTCCGGTCAGAATCCAGCTCGAGCCAATGTCGCTGGCGATTCCCCGAGTGGTGGTCAGGGCATCAAGGGCTTCGCCGAGCGCCATTTTCAGCGCTTTGCTCAATTCTGCTTCGGTGATGCCTTCTTCCAGGATTTCTGTCAACGTCTCCAAGATAGCGGCTTCCGCATCGTCGCGCTTGTCCACATCGACCTCGGCACCGATGACGAAGAGGCCGGTGTCATTCATGGAATAAACAAACGAGGCGACCGTGTAAACCAGGCCCATCTCCTCACGGAGTTTCCGATAGAGGCGGGAGCTGCGACCGCTTCCCAAAATGCTGGAGAACAGATCCAACGGGCCGGTATCCGGATCGGTCACGCGAGGACCCTGCCAAATCAGGCGCAATTGAGTATGCTGGGTGCTTCCTTCCGCATGGCGGACGCGGCGGCCCTGCTGGCGAGGCTCTGGTGGTAAGATCACTGGCGCGAGCGGTGCGCGGGGCGTCGAACCAAAAACCTTGGTGATTTCTTTCGTCATCGCCTTCACCTCCACCGGCCCGGAGATGACCAGGAACAGGTTATTGGGGACGTAGTGATGCTTGTAGAACTTGACCAAATCCTCATGCGTCACCTGATCGAAAACCTCGCGATGTCCAATCACCGGATGGCGGACCGGGTGAGATTGAAACGCCGTTGAAAACATCAGTTTGCTCACAACCGAGCCCGGATTGTCATCGCCCATGGCCATTTCGCGGCGAATCACGTCCAACTCCTTGATAAACTCTTCCTCCGGCAGGGTGGAGCTCAGCACCATATCGCCCAGAATTTCCAGGCACGTCTGCGTTTCCTCGGGAGGGGTTTCGATCCAGTAGACGGTTCGCTCGAAGGAGGTGTAAGCGTTGATGTAGGCACCCGCAGACTGGACGTCTTCAGAAATTTGGCGTGGGCCGCGCTTCTCCGTTCCGTTGAACAGCATGTGCTCAAGGAGGTGGGATAATCCCGCCCCGAGCCACTCGTTTTCGTGGATGCTGCCGACCCGAACCCAGACCTGGAGACTAACGATGGGGGCCCGGCTGTCTTCCTTGATTAAATACTGGAGCCCGTTGGGGAGTTCGCCTTGATGAGGGTCGTGGGCCGGAAGCTCAAGGGTTCGTTTCGCCATAAGGTTATTCTTGACCGTCGCTCTGGTTGGAGAAAAGGGCTCCACCTTCCGGATTGGGATACACGGATCGCTTGGACTTGGGGTCCTGGTTGACCGGTAGATAAGGAACGACAAAGGCGTCGTGAAAATCAAAAATGTCAGCGAAATCCTCCGGAGAGTCATCCGTGGTCCGGGACAAACTGCCTTCTTCAATCAAGTTGAAGACCATGTCACCAATGTCGCTGGTTTGGGTAATTCCCCATTCTTCCAAAACCGTAGGAGCCATGGGGCCGAAACTTTCGATCGCCAGGAGGCGAAATCCATCCAGCAACTGAGGCCCACGGACATGACGCCCGGCTTCCAGATTGCGTTCTTTTCCTTCGCTTTTCACGGCGAGATCCAGCGATTCACGCAGGAAGAGGTAAGCATCACGATGAAAGCGGGGATCACGCTTGAGAATGATGTCGATGGAGTCGTCGAAACCGATTTTGTACATAGGGGAATGGAAAGCGTGCCGAGTTAAATCGCGAGGTTAGCAGGATTGACTCCGGCTGCAAGCCTTGAGCCAAGTTTTCTCCTAACAGAACGCTAAAACGTGGGGGAACGGAATCAGTTCACGTGGCGCAGCGCTTCGATCGGGTTCATCGCCGCTGCGCGATTCGCCGGGTAGAGTCCAAACACGACTCCAACCAGAACGGAGATGCCGAAGGCAAGCGGAATCGACCACGGGACGATGATCGGAACCATGGTTTGGATCGATTCCGGGGCTGCTTCCATCAAGCTGGGGGCGCTGGACTGAATGAAGGCACGCGCTCCCACGATCGCGGGCTTTGCGAGGAATCCCGCGATGATACCAACGATCCCTCCGACGACCGAGAGAACGATCGTTTCGACGAGAAACTGGCGTGTGATGTCCTTTTGTTTGGCTCCGAGCGCTCGCCGAATCCCGATCTCGCGGGTTCGTTCCGTCACCGTCGCCAGCATGATGTTCATGATCCCGATGCCGCCCACAATGAGCGAAATGGCCGCCACCATCCCCAGCATGGCGATGAACATGATACGGCTGCTCTGTGCTCGCTCCATCAAATCCAAAGGGACCAGGACATCAAAATCGTCCTTTTCATGCAGGGCATCGAGTCGCTGCCGAATGATATCCGCAGTTTGACGAACGGAATCTTGATCACTGATTTGGAATGTGACGGAACTGATGGTCGGCTCCCCGGTATCTGATCGTGAGTAGAAATCGTAAACGTTCCGCCAGTAGGTCGAAAGTGGTATGAAGGCCATGTTCGCGTCTACCTCTCCCTCCAGTTCTTCTTCGGTCAGACCAGCCGGTTTGGCGACGCCAATGACCCGGTAGAAATCGGACAGATCGTAGGTGGTGATTTGAACGGATTTCCCGATCGGTTCCTCGTAAGGAAAGAGGTTTTTTGCCAGGTAAGCTCCCAAGACGACAACTTTCGTTTCCTGGGAGTAGTCGGTTGCGGAAATGAAGTGGCCCCGCACCAATTCCATGTGGTGGAACTTCAGGTAATCGCTGGTGATTCCTTTGATCGGGGCCGATTCCGTTCGCCCTGAAAACTGGTAGTGGGCTCGGCTGAAGTAGCGATAGGGGATGGCGCGTTCAATCGTTGGAATCGTTTCTACCAATCCTTCAAACTCGGATTTTGTGACTCCGTAGAGGCGATTGTAGGGGTTCTTGGGATCTCGGGGAGGCTGAACGGAGCTAACGATGATGTTGGTTGCTCCCAGTTTGGCGATTTCTTCCTGGGCTTTCGCGCTGATTCCTTCCCCAATAGCAAGAAGCCAAATGACCGAAGCAACCCCAATAAAGATTCCCAGGACGGTGAGGAGCGACCTCATGGGATGGAGGTAAAGGCTCTTCACACCCAGCAACCAAGGGCGGGCAAACTGCTTCACCACGGTTTGAACTCGGTCACGGAAGCCTAGCTGCGGGGCTTCGTGGGCTTCTTCCGGTTGGGGATCTGCTTCGATCGCCCGGAGACGTTCATCGCTTTGGATGACTCCGTCTTTAAGACGGATGATCCTGCGGGCGCGGTCCGCTACCTCAGGCTCGTGCGTAACCATAATAATGGTCTTTCCTTCTGCGTTGAGTTCATCCAGCAGATCAAGAATTTCTTCCGTGGTCACGGAATCCAGGTTTCCCGTCGCTTCATCGGCCAGAATGAAACGAGGATTATTGATCAGGCTGCGCGCAATGCCGGCGCGTTGCTGCTGTCCTCCGGAAAGCTGGGCCGGGCGATGATCCAGCCGGTCTCCGAGCCCGACTTTTTCCGCCAAGCTCAAGCTTCGCAGGCGATCCTCATCCGTGATATGACCGGCGTAGAAAAGCGGTGCCTGGATGTTCTCTTCGACCGTGAGGGTGGTGACGAGATTATAGCTCTGAAAGACGAAGCCGATGTTGTTGGCGCGAATCGCCGCCAATCGATCATCATCCAAGGTCGAAACCTCTTCCCCACCGAGGAGGAAATCGCCACTGGTAGCCTGATCCAGGCATCCCAGAAGATTGAGAAGCGTGCTCTTTCCTGAACCGGACGGGCCCATGATCGCAACATAGTCTCCTTCAGGAACGACGAGATCGATGCCTTTGAGGACGTGAAGGGCTTCTCCTCCGACGAGGTAGTCTTTGCGGAGATTATGGATTCGAACCGCATCGGGTCGGTCCGAGGAAGGGGCCGGTGAAGCCTCGTCAGAGCCGGTTGAGGCAACCATCACTTCGCGGCCAACTGCTTCGCCGCTGCCTTGCGGGCTACCAATTCCGCCGGATCGGGGAGTTCAATTTCTTCGAGGAAGGTATCCGGGCTGAGAACCACGTTCTCGTTGGGCTGCAAACCTGCCTCGACCAAAACGTACTTCTCGTTCGAAGCGCCGATTTCGATTTCCCTGGCAGCCAACGGTTCGTCTTCCTGACTCACAAGGCAGAAGTAGCGAGATTCGCGCTCGAAAACGGCAGGAACGGGCACTTTGGTCGCGTCTTCGCGTGCCTGGACCAGGATCGCGACTTCAGCCGTCATCCCGGGGCGTAGGCCCTCTGGCGGTTCCTTGATGAAAATCGTCGCGCCGTAGTTTTTGATGTGAGCGACGTAGGAATTCTTCCGGGGTAGGGGATACTCAGTCACCTTCATGAGTTCACCCTCGAGATCAACGCCAGGCAATGCGTCCACCCGAATCGCAACCGGCATCCCTTCTTTGATCAGATCGATTCGCGCTTCGTTCACTTCGGCCTGCACCTGCATCCGCTTTGGATCGGGAAGGCGGATGATCTGTTGGCGCTCAATGACGGATTTCCCCTCTTCGATCAAGGGTTCACCATTGGAAGTGGTTTTGTTGGCATAGACGACTTGGCCTGCTGTCGGGGCATAGATGACGCAGCGCTTAATCTGCTCCTCTTCTTCCTGCATTTGCTCGAGATCGATTGCGTAGGCACGCTCGGCAGAGGCGAGTTTGGCGGTGGTCGTTTCGACAGCCGCCGCCATCTGCGTCATCATCTTTTCCCGAGTGAAGGTCCGAAGAACCTCGAGTTTGGTCCGAGCGACGTCGAGTTCTTTGGTCGCTTTTTCGACCGCAAACCGATCTGCTTCCAGTTGGACCTCAGACACATAGCCTTTCTCAGCCAGACTTTGGCTGTAGCGGAGATATTCTTGAGCCCGACGGAGATTCTCTTTTGCAACAAACTCCTCACTCTCCATTTGCTCTTCCTGTTCGCGGAACGTTCCCGATTTGTATTCTTCCAGTTCGAGTTTCGCCCGCTGGAGGTCGGCCTTGGCCTGAGCGAGAGATGCCCGACTGCCGTTGACCTCGATTTGGCGGAGGACAAGGCGCTCCTGGCGCTCGGCATCGTCCAGTCGAATCAGGAAATCACCTTCTTCGACATAAAGTCCTTCCGGGACGATCTCGAGAATCGCGATTCCCCCGGATCCCGTGTCCACTTCACAACGGATCTCGACATTACTGGAGCTTTCGACCTCGCCGCTCTCGACGATTTCTTGGACGAACGTCCCGATTTCCACCGGGGCAGTAAGAACGATTCCTAAATCTCGTCCTCCGGGTCCTTCCCGTTTCGAGTCCCAAAAGAGAAATCCACCCACCACGATGATGGCAAGGGGAAGTCCCCATTTGAACAAGCGCTTCGCGGACGTTTTGATAGTAGCTGGTTGGGTTGAACTCATGCTGGTGTTTCTGGCTTCTACGGAAAAATCCAGGCTTTGGCTGCGTAGACGCAGGGTGGGCGAATGGACTCCATAGTCAGCAATGCTCAACACGCGGTCGTTGGCCAATTCTTTCCGAGTTGTCCGGAGAAATTCGACGCCCTCGCGTTTTCGGAAGCTGGGCCGGAAACCGGACTTCAGAATTTGGTTGGCGAAGACACGATGATATGCTGTCTTGGTCGGGGAATCGATGCCCCGGCAATCAGGCTTGATCCAGACTATCAATCACGACTCGGAGATAAAAGAGGAGGAGCGCAAAGCTGAAATCGTCCAATTCCGGGTTCCGGTCTCGATGGGCGTCCTCCAGATGCTCGAAGGTCAACCGATAGAGATGGCGCTGGGGCAAATCGCTGGAATGCTCCATTAAAAGATCGAACCGAGCTTCGAAATCGACATCGAGGCTGGATTCATCACTCAAGAGCTGAAGAATCGGTGCATTGGAGCGCTCCAGATCTTGGATCGCCCAGGAATCCACTTTCTCCAGATGATCATCAGCACTGTGGAAAAGTCGCCATACCGTGGCCGCTGTCTGCTCCATGAGTTCCGCGATTTCTGGCTCAAAACGGTTTTCAGAGCGATCGACGATATATTCGTAAACCGCCGGTTGGCGAACGAGAAGTTCGTGCCAAGCTAGGCTCTTCTCGCCCTCCTGGCAATTGACCGCCTTTGACCACAAATCCTCGGCTTGATTTTCAGACAGTTCTTCCACGATGAAGTCGGACTCTGCCACCGCTAGCGAAAGTTGACAATCCCGAAGATCCTGCTGGCATTGCCATGCGTAACCAATTAACAGAATCCACTTGCGAACCCGCCGTTATGCCAACCAAACAACGCGACTTTCCGTTTCACCTGATCCGAGCTGACATTGCCAAAGTCGAAGCTCACCTTGAAGATCAGGTTCGTGCCTTCGATCCAGGGGTGGAGGGTTATGTTTCCTACGTGTGCGGTGCCAGCGGTAAGCGCATCCGACCCGCTTTGGTCATGTTGGCGGGCGGTGCGACGGGCGGGGCTCATTCCGACCACACGCGATTGGGATCGATCCTAGAGCTGATTCACATCGCGACTCTGGTTCATGACGATATTATCGATGGGGCCGAGAAGCGCCGCGATCTGTTGACGGCGAGTGCGAAGTGGGGAAACGGGCTCAGTGTATTGTTGGGTGACAGTCTATTTGCCCATTCCCTCATGCTGGCGACTGAATTTGACGACTCGGAGATCGCTCGGAAAATTGCTCGAGCCGCATCCCTTGTCTGCCAAGGCGAAATTCTCCAGACCCAACGGAGATTTGACCTCAAACTGAGCAAGCCGGATTACTTCCGGATCATCGAGATGAAGACGGCAGCCTTGTTTGAGGTCGCCACCGAGTTGGGTGCCCGCGTCAATGGGGCGAGCGCGTCAGTTTGCGAGAACTTGGCCAGTTACGGTCGGAAACTCGGGGTCGCCTATCAGGTTTACGATGACTGTCTCGATCTCATCGGTGATGAAGAAGCCGTCGGGAAAACGCTCCGGACCGATCTCGAAAAAGGGAAGTTGACGCTGCCGATTCTCAATCTTCTGGCCGATGCCACGGACAAGCAGCGGGAAAAGCTTTCTCGCCTTCTTGTGCAGAAAGAGCCTTTCGATATCTCGGCGCTGGCCAATATTGCGGACTATGAGGGAGCGCTGGAAAATGCCGTGAGAACGGCGAAGGGTCTTTTGGTTGAGGCTCGCCAACACCTCATCGTTCTTTCTGGCAATGAGCACACCAGTGCCTTGGAGCAGATTACGCATTTTCTCGACGATTTACTGGACCGTTGCCGACTTTCTTGAAAAGGTCAGCCCATGGAGGAGCGCACCCTCAGTTCGAGAATTCGAGATTTACCAGACGAAGACAGACCGAGGGAAAAACTCGCCAAGCGAGGGCCTGCTGCTCTGACGGATTCCGAGCTCCTCGCTATATTTCTCCGGGTCGGGATTCGGGGAATGAATGCGGTAGATCTGGCCCGTAGCTTGCTGGAGCGGCACGGATCGCTCGCTCAACTTTCGCGTTGCACGGTGATGGAACTGGCCGCTACGAAAGGCGTTGGGCTTGCCAAAGGTGCACAACTGGCGGCGGCATTTGAATTGGGAAATCGGTTGGCGGGTGAACGTGTCAAAACCCTGGTCATGGATGAACCCCAGAAAGTCTATGACCTTCTCGGTGCAGAAATGCGCGCCCTTCGCCAGGAGTCGCTGCGTGTGGTTCTCTTGGATACACGAGGGAACTTGATTCGGGTCGTAGAAGTCACCAGGGGAACGAAAAACGAAAGTCTCGCCCATCCTGGAGAGATTCTGCGAGTTGTTTTGATTGAAGCGGCCCATTCCTTCATCCTGGTGCACAATCATCCATCCGGTGATCCCAATCCCAGTGCTGCGGATCGGAGTTTGACCCAAAGACTGACCCGGGCCAGCCAAGAGCTGGGAATCAATTTCTCTGACCACATCATCATTGGCGCCCCGAATGAACGCGGCGAACCCTATTTCAGCTTTCGAGAATACAACCTCCTGTAGAACGTGAACATTCATCCCACTGCTTTCGTGGATCCATTGGCGTCCATTGCCCCCGATGTGGAAATCGGTCCCTTCTCATTCATCGATGCGGGAGCCACGATTGAGAGCGGCTGCAAGATCGCGGGCCAGGTTCAGATTTTGAGACACGTCCGGCTGGGACCGAACTGTGAAGTGGGTGGGGGAACGATCTTGGGAGGCGATCCGCAAGATCTCGGTTTTGATGCCGCGACACCGAGTCGAGTGGAAATCGGACCGAACAATCGCTTCCGCGAGCACGTGACCGTTCACCGGGGATCGAAAGAAGGAAGCGCGACGACAATTGGAGATGGGAACTATCTCATGGCGGGAAGCCATCTTGGTCATGATGTTCACATTGGAAATAACAACGTCCTTGCCAACAACGTCCTCTTGGGAGGGCACGTCCAAATGGGGAACCGCAACTTCCTGGGAGGAGGGTCCGCCTATCACCAATTCATCCGGATAGGGGATTTTTGTATGGTGAAAGGGAATAGCTCGATTAGCCAAGACGTTCCTCCTTTTGTCCTTTGTGCCTTGGTCAATGAGGTTCACGGGCTCAACGTGGTTGGGATTCGAAGGGCTGGGTTCGATTCAGAATCCCGTCGGAGTTTGAAGCGTGCCTATGATGTGTTTTTCCGAGGGGGATATAACAAGCCGCAAGCGCTTGAAGAACTGAAGAAGAGAGAATGGGAGGGGCCGGCGCTCCAGTTCATTGAATTCATCGAGCAAGACTCTGAAAAAGGAATCTGTCGTCCTCCCAAAACGGTTCCGAAACGATAAAAAAGCCCGATGAGATTTCTCTCACCGGGCTACTGTGCGGCGGAAATCGTCCGCCCAATTTGCAAGATTGAAAAGCGCTTAGTATTGCATCCAGCGGGCCTTGCGCTGCATTTTCTCCAAGCGGTTTTGGATAGAATGCAGTTGCTCATCGTAACTCGCGACCGCGTTCTGAAGCTCAGGGCTGGTTTGGGCCCAAGCAGACAACTTGTTGCGCGTGGATTTGACGGAACCGAGCAGAACAGAGATGCGCTGCTTGTGCACTTTTTCTACATTCATCCGTTCGAGATTCTCTTCCAACAAATCGCACTCGCGATCCAAGGATACCATGGTCCCTTGAAGATCTTCCAAGCGATCAATCAGAGTGCCATCGGACTTGATCTGCGGAGGAGCCGCATCGTTCGGCGTATTCCGAATTGCTGAGATTGGCTCATCAGGTAAGCCACCCATTTTGGTGTCGATGATATTCGGTGTAATCATGATCATGAGGCTCTTGCGCTGACGTGCTCCGCTTTTGCTCTTAAAAGCATAGCCGAGAACAGGAATCTTGCGCAAGGCAGGGATTCCTACTTCCTGCTGGGTCCAGTTTGCTTCGTCGAGACCACCGATCGCAACCGTGTAACCGGGGTCAACTTCAACGGGAGCGTTGTAGACGCGGGAACTTGCGATCGGGAATGGATTCCCGTTGATGATCTCTTCGCCAATGATGCTGGAAATCGTCAATGCGATATTGAGCTGGATTTTTCCGTTGCCTAACCGCTTCGGTAAGATATTCAGGACGGTGCCAATCGGAAGATAGCTGATCGATTGGGTTGTCGTGGCTCCAGCACCAAGCGAGGTGCTGGCGGTCGCTGCCAATACCGGCTGGTTCACCACGCTTCGGAGCATCACCTCCCGGTTGTTCGTCGTGACCATTCGAGGATAGGAGACGGTTTTCGTCTCTGAATCGGCCGCAAAGGCACGGAGCTTCGCTTGCACAAACTCGAAGTTCAGTAGAGCGGTCGAAGGCAATTCAAAGTCGCCAACGCGTTGCAAGTTAATGAAGTTGGAGATGGCGGCTCCGTCGGCACCGAGTTGAGCCCCGTCTTCGCCTGCTGCACCCTGGAGGCTGACGTCATATCCATCCGCCAGGGTTCCGGACCAGTCGATGCCAAACTCGATCGAAGGATCACGGCTTGTTTCCAAGAACTTCACCTCCAACGCAATTTGATCCTGCGGTTTATCGGACGCGGCCAAGTATCCTTCGATCCATTGGTGCTGTTGGCGGGTCGCCACCACATAGAGCGTATTAGAGTCTGAGTTCCAGATCACCTTTGCGTCCGAATTGGCAGTGCTTTCACTTTGAGGGCCATTGTTGATCGTAGAGGGTAAAATGATCGTGCTGGCTCCTCCTTGACCTGAGGCAAGGGCATCGACGGAAGTTGCCCCGGCCATAAATCCAAACGCTCCTGTCGGAATATCGAGCAACTCGCGGACGTCTTCCAAGAGTTGGCTGGGTTCTGTTTGAAAAGATTGGGTCGTGCCTTGGAGATCGATCCCGGTGGTTTGAGCACCGCCGGCACCCGCAGTGCCACCCACTTGTCCCAAGTTCCCACCATTGGCTCCCGCATTGATGGTTTCTCTTGAGTTATATTGAATCTGATAAACGCGCCCGATCAGTTGAGTGTCGTTTTCAGGTCTCAGATACCAAATCCCGTTTTCGTAGATGAGAGCGATCCCATTGGACTTCGCCAGCGTCTCAAGAGCTAAGAAGGGGCTCGCATGGATCGTGAAGGTTACGATGCGATCACCTGAGTCGGTCCCGTTAGGAAGGGAAAAGAAAGAGATGTTCGCCTCATCCGCAAGCAACTGGAGCACATCCGAGAGTCTTGCCTCCGTGAATTTGTATTCTGCGGCAGTTGCGCTGCGCAAAGGAGATGCTGCCATCTCATAAGAGGGCGAATTAGGCAGTGTCGAGTAGTCGGTGACTATTTGGGCTCCGGCCAAACCGGGGAGGAGCAGGACTGCCGTGGTGATCAGCGATGCGAGCGGATGTTTCATTCTTGCAAATAATTAAATTACTTTGATTATCAACAATATGCTAACATAAATTTACCCAAATAAAACAATATAAATTGCTAAAATCATAATCTTTATACTTAACGGCAAAATTTTGACTATCCTTGGTGAGGAAATACCTGCGCGAGAAGTGGGCTATTGATAGTCAGGCCTAAAATAAAATTAAAAAAGGTTTACTACTTTTTGAAAATCGATTATTCTATTAATGGCGATATTTATGGTAAATATCAAAGCGTGAGCACCCATGGCTCCTTTGGCCCTCTTTTAACCACTACAAATTTAATACCAAATGGAAGAAATCAACGAAAGGTCGCCCCTAGGCCATCGCATCTTGCATCTTTCGCAAGACTCTGGCGTCAGTGATTTTTACATCACACCTTGGGAGCAGTTGAGCTACAAGTACAACGGAAAGCTGCACTTTGATTCCTTCGTCTATCAGCCTCAGGTGAATTTTAATTTCGGTCCTGGTTGTGAAGACTATGCAATGTCTTTGGGTGGGCGTCGATTTCGGGTAAGCCGGATGGTGACGAAGGGAAGGCCGCGTTGGGTGATGAGATTGCTCCCGGAATCAATTCCCGAGCTTCGAAACATCTTGGTGCCTCCAGCCGCAATCAAATCTTTCCTCGAGGCAAAGAATGGTCTTTTTCTCGTCTGTGGGGCGACCGGCAGTGGAAAATCCACCACCATTGCCTCTCTCGTTCTCGCCCGAGCCCAGCGGCGCCAAGAGCACATCATCACCTTTGAGGATCCTATCGAATATCTCTATCCCGATGGTCTGCCCTCTCTCATTTCTCAACGAGAGATGGGTACTGATGAACACGACTTTGCCACTTCGTTGCGCGCTGCATTGCGTCAGGCACCTGATGTCATTGTTGTCGGAGAGATTCGCGATGGGGAGACTGCTGAAATTGCTTTGCAGGCAGCTGAAACGGGTCACGTCGTTGTGGCCACCCTCCACACATCTTCTGCTGCTCAGACGGTCCAGCGTTTCCTGAAGCTCGTTCCGGCGGAACGGGTAGAAAACGCCATTCTATCTTTTGCGGACTCCATGAGAGCCATTCTTTGTCAGCGGCTCCTTTTGGACGAGACGAAAGGGAAACGTTTTCCCGTCCATGAGCTTCTCCTTCAATACGATTCTGTCTGCGCCATGATCCGCCGAGGTGAATTCAAGAAGCTGGACCAAGAACTGGAGGTTGGTCAAAGCAAGGGGATGTACAACTTCGAGCGCAGCATTGAGCAGCGCCAGTTCGAGGGCTGGCGTCCATCTGGGCTGGTATTCAATTCCGGTTATTCAGATCATGAAGTCCTAGAGTATCTGGAAAGAGAAGAACTACTCCCAAGCTAACGAATATATGAAACTTGATGATATAAAGGACGTATTGACGTTCCAGGCTTTTCGGCCCGATCCCGATGATAGTTCAGCAGCTATCCCTAAACGGCTTGCCGGTAAGCGATTTCTTTCAATCAATGTCGGCAAAGGACAGGTTTCCTGGCGTCCCGTTGATCGAAAAGGAGTGATTGGTCAGGGGGGGCATCTCGATGGGGAGTTTATGTCCGTTGCTTCCGAAATGGCTGACGAATGGCGTTCTTTGACCGATGGAGGCTGGGTCGTTCTATCGCTGAACAATCGCTTCATGATTACGTTGGAATCGAATCTTTCACGAAAGCCTGGGGCTGATCGAATGATTCGCGCCAATGCGAGAGCTGTCATCGGAACCAAATATGATCGAAGCAAGCGATATGCGATTCATCACAATCCAGAGACGAGTGCGAGTTTGTTGCTCGCCTGTGAAGAATCAATGATCAAAACGATCGAAGACGCGCTCCTCGATAATGGCCTCAAACCGGCTCGGGTTGCTTGTGGGCTCTTCGCCATGGTTGAAGATTATCTGCGTCGACAGCATGATGCACGCAAGGGAAGCGTTGGAAAAGACGTGGTTCTTCTAGCTTGCTGTGATGGATCGGTCTGTGTGTTGGTCCAGCGGAAAGGGCAATGGAGCGAGCTTCGTTCACGAAGTGGGGTCTATTCTGGCGGCGATATTGAACCTCTGATGACGATTGCTACGCCGCTCCTCAATGGAATGGAGCCAGGGTCTTCCATCGTGCTTCTCCACGACCAACCGGGAACCGCGTTTGCTCAAAATCTCTATGCTCATCTCCAGCCCTATGGTGCCGAAGATGTTACTCAGCCCAATCATCTTTGGATGGTTCTAGCTCAAAACTAATCCTTTAACAAATCTAGCTATGGAAAACGGTATCTGTCACGACCTGAAGTCAGAACGGCGTGAAGTCTCCAAGGGGCTTCCTGCAGCTCTTCGGTTCGTCCCAATTCTTTTCTACGCGGCGGTCTTGCTCTGCACCACATCGCTGGTTTGGTTTGAGATGGGTCACTCGAAATCCAAGAAAGCGAGGGAACAGTGGTCTACTCAATCGCGCCAGTTTCAGGCGAAAAATGTTCAACTGGGTCAAGATCGTCAAAAAATCGAGACCTTGAATACGCAGGCTCAAGTGGTTGCCAAATGGCTCGAAGGAGCTCACTCGCTTCAGCCGCTTTGTGTGGCCATTTCACGAAGTGTCGGAGATGAAGCGACTTTGGCCGAAGTAGTAATGTCTCGCAATGGCGAGCTTCCCCGGCAACTGAAGCTGAATCTGAAGCTGGATGGAGTAAATAGCACCGTTTTGGAAGATGTGTTGAATAGTTGGATGGAGTTGGATTTTAGAGCGTATTCAGCCCAGCAACAGAAGGATCAAGACTCGGTGGACTATCGAGCCACTCTGGTATTCCAAAATAGCCAGGCGACATCTGGGAATTGAGATTCGAACATTCACCTGAGAAGATTTAATGAAAGATAAACAAACAGCCTGCTTGGTTTTGATGCTCATCGTCGTGTGTCTGGTCTACGGGACTCAAAAATCCTATAAGAAGATGACGGTGGTTCGTAAAGAGGCCGCAGCCGAAAAACAGAGCGCGATGCAAGCTCAGCAAGCATATAGTACGGCGAAGGTATCCCTTGATACGCTGGAGGCGGAGACTTCCAATCTGCGGCAATTCTACGCGGAGTGGGAGCCTTACCTTCGGGCGACCCGCAGTCCTCAATCTTCTGAGCAGCGAATTATTGATCTCGTGAAGCGTGCGGAGGTCTTTGCCGTTTCTCAGCGCTTTGAGTTGATCAGCAATATGAACGATCCTGTGTTCGAGTACATTCTCCGGGCCCATGTCACGATCGAGGACGAATATTCGAAAGCCTTCAATTGGTTTTCTGCGTTAGAGGAGGAACTGCCGACTTCTCGGGTGACGAGCTGTAAACTCTACCGAGGGGATTCCGGAGACGATTTGGGCATGGAGCTGATTGTCGATCTGCCCATCGTAAAAAGCTAACATTCAAGAATTACGGTAATGAATATTCAAATAAAACTGAGCATTGTTTCGTTTGGCGCTTTGCTGTTCTTTCCCTTATCTGGTGCTTCTCAAGAAGCTCCTGCTGAGGCTGGTGAAAGAAAGCTGACTTCGGAGATTGGTATTCTGCCGACCTCTCGAAAAGGAGTCAAAGTGGATCCGGTAGAGCGTAATCCATACGCCGCCCGAGTTGCTGAACAGAAGGTCGCGACCGATTTGAAGAGCGAGGCGTCCCAGATTATGCAGATTCTGGAAGGCCTTAAGGTCCGCGGATTTAGCCGCGACTTCAATGGGAATGTGCGGACGGTGCTATATGGCGATCTTCGGTTTTCCGAAGGATCCAGTGTGCCTCAATTGCTTCCCAATCAGAACGACAAGCTCTATGTTTCTCGAGTGACGAACGAAGAGGTTGAGTTGGCTTGGTTGAGTGAAGCCGGCAACAAAGTGGAAGATGGTCGGAAAATTTTGATCGCGATCAATATGGAACCCTTGGTGCAAATCGTGCTGCCCGGTCAATCAGCCCTTGGAAAATCAGGGGAGCGGAAGCGGGCTTGGATTGACGTCAATGCTGGAAACGAAGATGTCGAATCGACTCTAGCCGCAAAGCCATAATCCTTTCATTTTCGAAGGGCGCTCTCTCAATCTGGATTTCGGATTGCTGCAGGGCGTCCTCATCTTGCAATAAACACCTCCACAAGACAACAATGCTGAAGAAGGTCACACTCACGAACGTCCATACCAAACGGGCAATCCCACTGATCGTAGATACGTACAGCGATGAGCGTGCGATCATCGGGGCCGGGCAAACATCGAATGAGACGGCGGAAATCGCAGATATCAGCGGGATTGACGAAATCATCCAGCGATTGACGCTTCCCAAGCCTTCTTTGGCTGACAGAGTTGCTCTGTTTAACGGCTTGGCGAAATGTTTCGAAAGAAGTATTCCGACGGTAAAGTCATTCCAACTACAAACCAACCGGGTGAAGTCTCCTCGCTATCGGGGAGCCATCGCTGAAATCTGCGCCGATCTTCAAAGTGGCGAGCCGATCAGTGATGCGATGGGCAAGCATGAAGATCTGTTCAGTCCGGATGTCGTTGCATTGTTGCGGGCAGGGGAAGAAGCGGGACAGCTACCAACTGTTTTCCGGCGGGTTGGATTCTCGCAGCGTAAAACCTTGGCGATCGTTCGCAAGCTTCGCTCCGGGATGATCTATCCGGCTATCGTCGTCACGCTCGGGATCGGAGTCATCATTGCCATGAGCTTCACTCTGATTCCGGCGATGGCGAAACTTTACACATCGTTGGGTTCAGAGCTTCCACTCGCCACCACGATTCTCATGAAGTTTTCTGACACGATGGTCCAGTATCCGTGGACGGCCCTCTTCCCATTTATTGGTCTGTTTCTTTTCTTCAGGAACTGGGGGAAAATTCAGAAGCTTCCTTCGGTTCAAAAGTTCTTCATCAAGATTCCGGTAATCGGAAATATTGTGCGAAAATCAGCGGCAGCGACGAGTTTTCGTTGTTTGGCAATGTTGGTGGAAGCTAACGTCAGATTGAATACCGCTCTGGAAATTACCTCGCAGAGTGCTTCTCATCTCTATTACAAAGAGTTTTTCTCCCGAATCAGAAACCACATCAGTGTCGGAAGGACTCTTCCGGAAAGCTTTCTGCTGGAATCCCATTGGTTGGGTGAAGATAGTCGAACAATTTGTGGAGTGATGGAGATTGCAGGGGAGACGGGAACTGGGGCGGAGCCTCTCAATGAGATCTCTGATGACTATGAAGAGGAGTTGGATGTCATCGCCAGTCAGATCGATAAGATTATTGAGCCGGCAACGATCGTCATTTTGGGGAGCATGGTGGCTTTCCTGATCTATGCGATCTACTCGCCAATTTTCAGCTTGGGAGATGCCCTGTTGTTTAAGAAATAATTATAATTAATAACAAAAGTTATTGAAATTATAAAAAAACCGATTAAGTTACAGGCCTCTCAAACTAATAAACTATAACTACTATGACACAAACAAACCTTAAGTCTCAAAACGGTGCATTCTCGCTTGTCGAAATGCTGGTTGTTATCGCCGTGATCGGTATTCTTGCAGCGGTTGCTGTTCCGAATATTGGCCGCATCAACGATGCTGCTAACGAATCGAAAGATCGTCGTAACGCACAACAACTCTCCTCCGTTTGTAACGCAGCTCAAGCCGCTGGTCATGACTTCGTTTCTGGAACCGACGTTAGCGCGACTGTCGCTGCGATCGTCACTGGAAGCACGATCACTGACACCAGCAGCCCCTTCTTCAACACCTTCTTTGGTGTGCCGAACTTGAGTGGTACTGAGCAAGATAAGGCCGAAGCTTACCTGAGCATCAGCAATGCGATGCTGATCTATCGTGAAGATGCCTAATGTTCATGAGTGAGATTTTCATCTCTTGAATCTAATTAAGTTCAGGGGGGCCGGCCTCGGCCGGTCCCCCATTTTGTTCATCCAAATTTTAAATCGTTCATCCAAATGAAAACATCCCCACAAAATTCCAGTTTACAGTGTGGATTTACGTTTGTTGAACTTGTGATTGTGATTGCTGTAGTTGGCATTATGTCGGCTCTGGCAATTGGTGCATTTTCGAATGGGGCGGAAGATGCAAGGGAAATCGTGGCGCGGCAGCAGCAAGCCTCCATTCAGACCGCTGTGAACGGATGGGTGGTCGGAAATCTTTCAAGTAGTAACTCTGTTTCCACTGTGCGTTCTACCTACAATGGGGCCGCCACAAGCGAGGCTAGATTGAATCTCGTTCGGGCCTATCTGGACGACGAGAGTTACAACCATTTCTATCAACAAGGCCAGATCCAACAGTCTGACGAGGTAACCTCTGAGGCGACCCGCCGACTAGGATGGCACATCTCTCTAGGGAGCTGGGTGGACGGTTCTTACCCGAAAGTCGACCTGGTAAAATCTCTTCCTTAACCCCTTCAAAAAGAACAACATTGTGAGAATTTCAGATACCAAATCACGAAATCGTGGATTTTCCCTAGTCGAGGTGCTGACCGCAACCGTTCTTCTCGGGATTCTTGCGTTCATCGCAATTCCGAACATCGTCCAGATGCAGGAAGACAGTGAGGTGAATTTGGCGATAGCCCGAGCGGAGGCCGTGAACATGGCGCTTGCTTCGTTTATTCAGGCTCAAGGGCGTTCTGCTTCCGTGACCGGATGGAGCGGGGCCGCGAACGCCTCTGCGCGTTACGCCTTGATCAAGCCTTACCTAGCCTTTGCGCCGGATGCATTCACCGACTATATGCCGGGTGGATACACGATTACACTTCCCACATCCATCGCGACCCTCAGTAAGGTTGCTTTGGCGGATTCCGGCGGCACTGCCATTACCTACTAAAGACGAATGAGAAGCTGCCAATCTCCTACCAGTAAGAGGTGTTCTCACGGAATTTCATTGATTGAAATGGTCGTGACCGTGACCGTTATTGGAATTTTGGCGGCGAGTTCGATTGGTGTGTATGAGCGAATTGTAGATACTTCGAAAAGAACGGTTGCAGAGAACCATGTTGAGACTCTCAACCAAGCCGTCAAAAAGTATGTTCAGCTCCGGAGTACGGACATTTTAAGCGTGCCTGCAAATACAAGCTCTTCGTTCGAGGAATTCGATATTCTCCGGGCGATGCAGTGGAATCACCCGGATGCAGCTCAATCAGATCCTGGAGCTCCCTACATGAGACCTGACTACGATCCTCCGTTGTCCGGCTCAGCAAGCGACTATCGAGCGGTTTGGAATGGAACGTTCTTTCAACTCGCAGAGCCAGGTGAAGTCGGCGCAGGTTTGAAAATTGTCTTTGATGCTTCTGATTTGGGACGCGCTGTCGTGTTTCCGAACAATTTTGAGCCTTTGAGTTCTTATTAAATCCAAACGAAATGGAGATAGCTGATCAAGTGGTTTTGCCCAAGGGACGAAATGTTGAAAGTTCAGAGGATCAAACCCAAGTTTACCTGGCTGCGGAAGATATCTTCGAGAAGTCCTTGGTTTCGATTGAGGGGATTGCGGTGCAATTTGGGATGTTGCCGGTTGAGCTTCCCCGAGAGGCTTGTACGGCTGACGCGGAACGTCTGGTGAGATTACTAGGGCGGTCGCCTCGAACTGCTGCTCCTTGGCTTCCTGTGGCGACGTTAGGACCGTTGGTGATTATGGTGCACCATAACCCAAAAAGTGAGGATACGTGGGGGTTGCCAGATTTTCTTTGCGTCAAGGTTGTTGTTTCTCATCAACAGTATGAGCGTCTTCGCAAAGACATGGTGATGCGGATTACCGCAATGCCTATCAGTGACGCCAATGAGTTCGAAAATGTCACGCGACCGAATATCGAGCCAGACGATCACAAAGGGGCTTTCCAATGGTTTGTGGCGAACTATCCATTGGAAGAGCAGCAAGCAGAACAACTGCGTACGGCTTACAAGGATTTACTCGAGCGAAATCCCAATCCCGAAATTTCTGACTTTAATGGACTTCAAAAGCACTTGGGGATTGCTTTGGTTTCTATCTCTCAGACGAAACCACGGTTGATCTTCAACCCTGAGGAAGCGGGCCGTCAGAGCCTTTTCCCAATGGCGCTATTGGATAAACATGCAGTTTATCCTCTCTACTGCGGACAGCAGTGCGTTTATCTCCTGACTGCCGATCCTGATATCTATCCGTTCGAGGACGAATGGTTATCTTCCGGGAGCGATCCCATCGAGATGGTTCCGGTGTTGGCGGATGAGAAGGCGATCCGGAGCGCGATTGCGAAATATAGTGGAAACGGGGATGATTTTGAGATTGAGATCAATCAATCAGCGTATGAGGTTTCTGACGATGCCAACCTCGTTGAGATCATTCCTGAAGATGTTCTGACGATCAATCCTAACAATGTCAACCACACTCCGGATGAGATTGTGAAGTGGGTGCTGTACCAGGCGATCAATCTTCGGGCTAGTGACCTGCATCTGGAGAAATACTATAATACCGTTCGGTTTCGGGCGCGGATTGATGGTCAGCTGAAAGTGATTTTTGCGGCGTCGGAAGAGCTGCTTCCGCGATTCGTCGCGATGGTTAAAAACTACGCCAATCTTGGGCAGAGTCGCCAGGAAACTCAAGATGGGCGATTTGGTATGTCGATTGGAAAGCGCCGCATTGATGTTCGTGTAGCGGCAGTTCCATGCCGAGGAGAATTTCAGAAAGTGATTATGCGCTTTTTGGATAAGGACGGTGGAATGATTGCGCTCGGAGATCTGAATTTGTCCCAGCGTCAAGCGACCCTTTTCGATGGAGCGATGACTCGCGATCAGGGATTGGTTCTGATTACGGGACCTACGGGCAGTGGTAAGACGACTACGCTGTATGCACTTCTCAATAGTATCAATGAGGATCATATCAACATCCACACAATTGAGGATCCTATTGAGTACCGGATCGAAGGATTGAATCAGACGCAGATCGATCCGGTTAACCATATTTCATTCTTGTCCGGTCTCCGTGCTCTCCTTCGTTCTGACCCTGATGTGATCTTGATTGGTGAGTGTCGTGATGAAGAGACGGCGACGGCTGCCGTCACGTCAGCATTGACCGGACACTTGGTGTTGACGACATTGCACGCAAATGACTCGCTGAGAGCAATTTCGCGGTTCCTGTCCATGGGGGTTCCGAACTACCTCCTGTCTGATTCCTTGGTTCTGTCTCAAGCTCAACGCCTGGTGCGTCGCCTCTGTAACTACTGCAAACGTCCAGTCGCTGCCAGTAGCGAGATTCTGGATGTGATGGGAAGATACGGTATTGCGGAAGGTCCGGTTTCAACCCCGATTTACAGCAAGGTCGGCTGCGATGAGTGTCACCATACCGGTTACAAAGGACGCGTTGCTCTTATGGAGATCGCAGAAGTGAATGCTGAGATTAAGGATATGATTTCTGAAGACGCGCCGATGCGTGAGATTCGGAAAAACGCGCGTCAAAATGGTCTGCTCAGTCTTTATCACGAGGGATTAATCCAGGTGCTTCAGGGTACCACAACCATGGATGAGATCAAAGGTCTCGCCTATGGGGCTGCTTAGTCAGATGTTTCACTTTCATTCTCAATCTACAATACTATGAGCTTAGACTCGAAGGAAATTCTGGCGCACGCGCCGACCAACACCTACATCATGGTAGTCGATGATGATCATGCTGTGCTTACGATGGCGAAGGCAATTCTTGATGCTTATGGGTATACGTCGTTATGCGCCGGGAGTGGCGAAGAGGCGCTGAGTCTGTATCGCGAGGCCGTCGAAAGTGGTTCGCCAGTAGGACTCGTGCTCCTGGATATGACTCTTCCCGGGGGGATCAGTGGCCTGGAAACGCTGGATGCACTTCGAGCCTACGATGAAGGTGTGCGCGTGATCGCGACGAGTGGGTATTTTGAGGACACCAATGAGGTCGCTCAAGGTGCGAAGAAGCGCGGATTTGTGGGGATCCTTCCTAAGCCCTACACCACTGAGAGACTGATGAAGCTCGTGCAGTGGGGGGTTGGAAGACCTGCCGCAGCTTGACGGGGGCCCGGAATTCGACCGGAACAATCCGCTAGGTTACCGACTCGCGAGCAACCGCCGCAGCGTAGTCCCGATTCATCTTGGCGATGACATCCACACCGATCTCTTTCGGGCAGACCGCTTCGCACTCGTATTGATTCGTGCAGTTGCCGAAGCCCTCTTCATCCATTTGATTGACCATCGCAATCGTGCGCATGTCCTTTTCAGGTTCACCTTGGGGTAAGGTGTTCAGATGGGATACCTTGGCACCGACAAACAACATCGCTGAGGCGTTTTTGCAGGCGGCAACGCACGCACCACAGCCGATGCACGTAGCGGCGGAAAATGCGTCATCAGCATCGTCTTTGGGAATTGGGATCGCGTTCGCGTCAGGGGCCGCACCGGTCCGGACGGATACATAGCCTCCACGTTGCTGGATTCGATCAAAGGCCTCGCGATCGACGACCAGATCTTTGATCACCGGAAAGGCTCTGGCGCGGAACGGCTCCACAAAGATGGTGTCGCCATCTGAAAAGCTTCGCATGTGGAGTTGGCAAGTCGTGGTGGCTCGCTCTGGTCCGTGAGGAACTCCGTTGATCACCAAGGAACACATTCCGCAGATTCCTTCGCGGCAGTCGTGATCAAAGGCGATTGGTTCTCCGCCTTTCACGATGATCCGTTCGTTCACAATATCCAGCATCTCCAGAAAAGATGCGGTTTCGGGAATCTGAGGGGCATCGTAGGTTTCCAGGTGGCCTTTGGATTGAGGGCCATTCTGGCGCCATACTTTGAGGGTAAGGTTCATCGCTTCAGAAATGATTGAGACTTATTTGTAGCTTCGGACGGCCAATTCCACGTTCTCGAATTCGAGAGGCTCTTTGTGAAGGTTGGGTTTGGACCCGACACCGGTAAACTCCCAGGCCGAGGTGTAGGCATATTCATCATCGCGGCGGGTCGCTTCCCCATCCTCGGTCTGATATTCTGTTCGAAAATGGCCGCCACAGGATTCCTCCCGTTCGAGGGCGTCCAGGCACATTAATTCGCCGAATTCCAGGAAGTCGGCCACCCGGCCAGCCTTTTCCAATTCCGGGTTCAAGTTGGCCCCCTCGCCAGGGATCCGCACGTTGTTCCAAAATTCATCCCGAATCTCAGGGATCTTCTTCAGGGCCTCGGTCAATCCTTCTCGACTGCGAGCCATTCCACAATTGTCCCAAAGAAGAAGTCCGAGCTCTCGGTGGAAGCTATCGGCGGTCTTCGTCCCCTGAATTCCGAGCAGCTGTTCAACCTTTGCCGTCACCCGCTGTTCGGCATCGCGAAACGCCTCGTGATCAGTTGTCACTTTGCCCGGTGTCTCAGGCTGGAGATAGTTGGGAAGAGTGGTGGGGATTACAAAGTAACCGTCAGCAAGCCCCTGCATCAAGGCGGAAGCTCCCAAGCGGTTTGCTCCGTGGTCGCTGAAATTGGCTTCTCCCAGAACGTGTAGGCCTGGAATCGTAGACATGAGATTGTAGTCCACCCAGAGTCCGCCCATGGTGTAGTGGACCGCCGGGAAAATTCTCATTGGTGCCTTGTAGGGGCTTTCTCCGGTAATTCGTTCATACATGTCGAAGAGGTTGCCGTAGCGGGCGCGGATTGTATCTTCGCCGAACTCAGCGATCGCTTCCGAGAAGTCGAGGTAGACGCCCTGGCGTTGCCCGCCAACGGCTGGTCCAACTCCCCGGCCCTCGTCACAGACTTCCTTCGCTGCCCGCGACGCGATATCGCGGGGAGCGAGATTCCCGAAGGCGGGATACTTCCGTTCCAGAAAATAGTCGCGATCACCTTCGGCGATATCACCGGGAGCCTTGCCGCAGTCTTCTGCCTGCTTCGGCACCCAAACGCGCCCATCGTTGCGAAGCGACTCACTCATCAGCGTGAGCTTCGACTGATAGTCACCGCCTCTGGGAATGCAGGTAGGATGGATCTGAGTGAAACACGGATTGGCGAACAATGCGCCTTGCTTATGCGCCCGCCACGTTGCGGTGACGTTGCAGCCCATTGCATTCGTGGACAAGTAAAAGGCGTTTCCGTAGCCGCCGGTGCAGAGAAGAACGGTGTCTCCAGCGTGTCTTTCGATCTTTCCGGTGGTCAGGTTCCGGGTGATGATCCCTTTCGCGTGGCCATCTACCAAGACCAAATCGAGCATCTCGGTCCGAGAATGCATTTCCACCGAGCCTGCGGCGATTTGTTTGTGGAGAGCTGAGCATGCACCCAGAAGGAGTTGCTGGCCCGTTTGCCCGGCGGCGTAAAACGTCCGGGAAACTTGCGCTCCACCAAAAGACCGATTGGCGAGGAGACCACCGTATTCGCGGGCGAACGGAACGCCCTGAGCGACACACTGGTCGATGATATTTGTGCTAACTTCGGCGAGGCGGTAGACGTTCGCCTCTCTGGAGCGGAAATCACCGCCTTTGACCGTATCATAGAAAAGGCGGTAAACGCTGTCTCCGTCGTTCTGGTAATTTTTGGCAGCGTTAATCCCTCCTTGGGCTGCGATCGAGTGCGCGCGGCGAGGACTGTCCTGATAACAGAAGCACTTTACGTTGTAACCCAGTTCACTGAGCGTCGCCGCAGCGGAGGCTCCGGCCAGTCCGGAACCGACGACAAGAACCGTGTATTTCCGCTTGTTCTTCGGATTGATCAGTTTGGAGTTGAACTTGTGGTTGGTCCACTTTTGCTCAATTGGCCCGTCGGGAATTTTAGCGTTGAAGGCGAAACTCATGTTCAGAAAAAGTTAGAGATTGGCAGTGGCTGCCTCAATCGGCTTCACAATGTTGGTAAGGACGCTGATTGGAATGGAAATGTTCCCGAAGAAAATGACCAAGGCGTAGGCGGTTCCCACGGTCTTCAGCAGTTTTTTGGTTTTCTCGGTCCTCACTCCTAACGTCTGAAAGACGCTGGAAAATCCGTGAGTAAGGTGGGCGCAGAGAAGCGCCATCGACAAAATGTAGAATCCACTAACCAACGGATTACTGAATCCCGCGACGACCATCGAATAAACGTCGTGTTGGCCATCCGGGAGTAGCTTCGCTTCAACTCCGGTCACTTGGACGGTGAAGTGAAGCAGGTGATAGATGACGAAGGAAAGCACCACCAGACCCGATAGAATCATCGTGGTGGAAGCTTTGGAGGCTTGAACCGTTTTAGGATGCTCGTATCGCTCGCCTCTGGCCGCTCGGTTTTCCTGGGTCAGCTTGATTGTGAACACGATGTGGACGACAAAAAAGACGATCAGGCCGATTCTGGCTCCCCAAAGCAGCCCACCATGCAGAGCATGCTTGAGTTGGTAAGCGTAGGTATTGATCGCTTCAGGTCCCACGTAGATCAGCAAATTCCCTGCCAGGTGACCGGCGAGAAACAGCAGCAATCCCAGGCCGGTAATCGCGACCAGGAATTTTCTACCGATGGATGATCCACAGAACGCGGAGATGGCTCGAAAAAAATTCATAGGCGGGGAGTCCTAAAGCATTACGCTCGTGAAATGCAAGGGGATCGAAGAAGTAGCGACTTTTTCAGGATTCCAGAAATCGGACTTCGGTTCCTATCGATCCGGTCAATCCCGGCTTTTCTGCGTTGGTTAGCGAAACACGGGAAGCCAATCGGGGGTGCGATCGCGAAGCCATTGCCAGCGGGGGGGAAGGCTTTCAATTCGGCACGAATGGGGATCGACCACGTAGCGCGCCCCTGGATTGTCCCGGGCGAAATCCTGCAAAATTTGGGTAATGGTAGTGTCCCGGTAGCTTTTCCTAGGGCCGCCTAACGTGGCGAAGGGATCTCGAAAGCTCACCTGGGCAAGGTCGGCCCACCTTCCCAGCGAATTTGCCGCCACCCAGGGAACCGTCACCTCGAAAAGATTGTCGAGGTCGTGATTGACGGCTGGCATCCCCGGTAATTCTCCCAACGCGAAGACCGCTTTTTTCGCATGGGGGCGATACCGGATGCGGAACTTGGCGATGGAGTCTATGGGGTGATGGATCGTGAAAATCGCGAGGCCGCTGAATTCATCCGTGTGAAGAAGTTTGGCCGGATGGGTCACTTCTTCAGTCGTGAGAACATCGAATTCCGCCATTTGCAGGAGGGAAACGGTGGTCAGAGAAGCGATGAGAACCGTCTGGGCAGAGTCTCTCTGGAAATTTTTCCCCAGAATTTGGACCTCCCGATTTTCATCCGGTCCAGCATAGGTTGCTTGTCCGCTGAAGACATCGACGATCGCCAGGCGAAAGTGCTCGGTGTCGGCAACTTCTCCCGCTGTTGGCTCCATCAGGAACTCGGCGAAAGGGCCGCACCACAGATTCACCGTCGCAACGGCTTCAAACGGATGAAGCAGGCGCAGATAAAAGGAATCGTAGAGAATGCGATCCCGAATCGCGAATCCGCTTTGGTTGCTGTCGCAAAAAAAACCAGTTTTGCCGTCCCAAAGTTGATTCTCCATTGGCTTGGCGTTCGGCAAACCCTCCAGCTCGTAAGCCAGGCCAATGTTGGTCAGCGCGCCCGTCCCAAAGTGAATTTCGCGCGTTGGCCAAAACGGCATCAGCTTCGCCAGATCAGGGCGCGTTTGGCGCAGCCCTTCGGTGACTTGGCCGGTTGCGGGGTCGAATTCGGTGGTTTCCAGTAAATAGCGCTGTTGGTCTCCCCCGATGGCGTAACCCAGCGAACCGGCAATGGGGCGAATCGACGAGCCGTCGGCGAAGACCGCCGTTTCTCCCGGGCCCACGTAAACCGTTTCCGTCGGAATCTGAGCTGGCCCGGTCCCGACCGCTTGGATTGCAATCCGGATCTTTCGGGTTGAGATTTCCACCGTCGGCTCCGCAAGGTTCAGAGCGGGCAATTCATCGACGGGAAATCCGAGGAATTCCGGCCCCTTGTGCCAAGGCGTTCCGGGAACTCTAACCGTGGTTGGCGAAACGTAGTAGGGCGGTCGGGTCAGCCCAATCATCACCCCGACTCCAATCATCGCCAAAAGCGCGATCAGGCCGAAAATCGAGCTTCGTCTCAAGTTCGCCATTCCGTGGAGTCTAACAGATGTGTCGCCAAATTTCCAATTCGCCGACCACGCCGCTGAAAATCGTGCGTAGCCTGTGTCAACGTGGCGAATTGGAAATTTGGCGACACCCCGGGTTTAGGACTGGTTGCTGTGGTAGGAAATTCGCCTCCGCCGCCAAAAACCTGGCTTGAGACTCCTATTTTTCTCGTTTGCGCAGGGGGCGCGGCTTTCGATACTGTCAGGATGAAAACCCCTTTGTTTGCCTTCTTCGGCACTTTGTTGCTGGCAGGATGGTGCTCCGCCGATGACGCTGATTATCAAAAAGTCCCTGATTCTTTGCCGAAAGACGGCGTGCCGAAGGGTGTCGTGACCCAACATCAGTGGACCAGCAAAATTTTCCCCGGAACCGTTCGCGACTACTGGATCTACGTTCCCGTGCAATATGACAGCGCGAGCCCAGCCGCCGTGTTCGTGGCCCAGGATGGTGGGGGATTTGTCCGGGAAAACGGAGCTTTCAACGCTCCGGTGGTCTTCGATAATCTGATTCATGAGGGCGCGATGCCGGTCATGATCGGAGTTTTCATCAATCCCGGGGTGGTGCCGCCTGCGAAGGAAGGGCAGCAGGGGCGCAAAAACCGGAGCTTCGAGTATGACTCGCTCGGTGATCAGTATGTCCGGTTTTTGACGGAAGAGATCTTGCCGGAGGTCAGCAAAACCTACGCCCTGAGTGATGATCCCGCGATGCGAGTTATTTGTGGGAATAGCTCGGGTGGTATTTGCGCGTTTACCGCCGCTTGGGAGCGACCGGATGTGTTCGGGAAAGTCATCAGCCACATCGGCAGCTTCACCAATATTCGCGGAGGTCATGTCTATCCGGCGCTGATTCGCAAAACGGACCCCAAACCCATTCGGGTCTTTCTTCAAGATGGCGAAAACGATCTCGATAATCTCCACGGGAACTGGCCGTTGGCGAATCAACAAATGGGGGCGGCTCTCCAGTTTGCCGGGTATGACTATCAATTGGTCATGGGGACTGGAAAACACAGTGGGCGGCATGGTGGTGCCATTTTTCCGGAAACGCTGCGTTGGATTTGGCGCGATTGGAACAACCAACCCTAACTGCTCAACCCCTCAACTAACCAACCCATGAAAACACTATTTTGTATCCTTGCAACCGTCGGAATTGCTTTTGGCCAAGATATGCCGCTTAGCCAGGTCTTGATCGAAGGCGAAGACTGGGAGCTGGTCAGTGGAGACAACGGATTCACGGATGCCTGCGCTGCTGATGGAGAAGGTAACTTCTACTATTGTGATATGAAAAACGGCACCGGAATTTATCGAATCGACCCGGAGGGAAATCGCACCGTTTGGATCGACGATCTTCCCGCCATCAGTGGGATGCAGATCGGGCCGGACGGTCGGCTCTATGCCTGTCAGGGGAAGCTGGAGCGAGTGATTGCGGTTTCCGCCGACGGCGAAATCGAAGTTCTATTGGAAGGTGTGCGTCCGAACGACTTAGTAGTAACTCACGAAGGCGCTGTCTATTTTACCCACACCAAGCCACAACGGATCGAAACTATTTCGTCGGATGGCAAACACCGGACCGTGCATGAAGGTGATATTGTCCGACCCAATGGAATTACGCTTTCCCCGGATCAAGGCACGCTCATTGTTTCCGATCACGGAGGAAAGAACGTCTGGGCGTTTCGGATCGAAGACGATGGCAGTTTATCTCATCCCCAGCCTTATATGACGGTCAGGACTCCGAATGCGGAAACCGACGTCAGCAAGGGAGACGGTTCGACGACCGATGCCTACGGTCGCTACTATGTCACTACCGAAGTCGGAATTCATATGTTCGATCCGACGGGCCGTTTGGGAGGCGTGATTGCGAATCCCCAACCTCGCGTTAATAGCATCGAATTCGCCGGCCCAAATTTGGAATATATCTACGTTGCCGCCGCCGATAAGATTTTTCGCCGGAAAACGAAGTCAACTGGCGTGTTGTTCCAGAATCCTCCGGTCGCTCCTCTGCCTTTCAAGAATTAGAGCTTGGTCCAAGCGGTTCCGGCCAGTGCGATGAGCAATCCGAGGATCGTGCTCAGGGCGACGACGTCGATAATGGTGTGCTTTTTCTTCGGCGCAGCAGCTGCTTCTTCATCGACCGGTTTGGTAATTGATTCGGAATCAAAGCTGTGGAAGTCCAGGCTCAGGCTTGGCGAACCAGGGACCACGAACTTCTGTTCCTCCGCGCAAAAGGGGCACGGGCCTTCCAGAATATCTCCGTGCGTGTAGGTGGGTACCGAGAGTTCCGCCGCGCAATCATTGCAAGAAAGTTGAAGCGGAGGAGGAGGCGACGCGGTCATGGGATACGCCGGATACTATAATTTCCATAAACAACAAGGCAAGAATTACTGTTGATGTTGAGAGGTTTTCTCAGCCTTGCCTCAGGGTCTTAATTTTGCGTGGCGGGATTGCGCAAGTGCCGATCAAGGAACTGAAAGCTCTTCGTTCCATGAATCGCGTGGGGGCCGACAAACCATTCGATTTCGCAGCGATCTCCAATTCCGAGTTTTGCTTGGTAGAGGTGGCGGACTTTGGCGAACTCATATCCCACCCGCTCGTCCGGGGCAACGCCGTCAAAGTGACCACGCTCGACCATGAACGGGCGTGGGCAGATTAAAGCAGCCATCTCTGCATAATTGAAGGTGTTCCCCAGATTGAACTCGAACATTTCGTATTCTCGCTTGTTCGCATAGCTGTAGCGCAGCGATCGCCTGTCCGTCGCCGCGTTCTTCCAGATCCAATCGTTGAAGTCTCCCGAGCAGATCGAGAGACAATAGCGATCGACGAGAGGAGGAATTCGCATCGCGGATTTGCCGCCGTAGCTGAGTCCGTAGAACGCTATTCTCTTCGCATCGACGAACGGCTGTTCCGACAGCCAAGCCGTGATCTGCCGATGCTGGGGAACCATCACCGAAAACAAGGTTCCACCAATGGCATTGGCCTTGAACTGAAGCATCCGGAAGCGATCGTGGCCAATATAGATGTTCTGCGGGGCGAAGGTGATATTGCCTTGTTCGGCCAGGCGGGTTGCAAAGGCCAGGTAAGCCCGGTGTTTGGATTCTCCGATGACGTCTTGAGGGCGGCCTTCGAGGCCGTGCTGACACACGATCACGGGTCGCTTCTCACCACCCGTGATGCCGAGGTCATGGGGAACCGTGAGAATGCCGTATGCGAAGATCTCAGGCCCCACGTCTAGCACCACTTCATAGCTCGTCGTTTTCGGGCCGACCTGGAATTTGCGAGAGCGAGGATTCATCGGAGGAAGCTGCTCCAATGCAGGAAACGCTCCCACGATGTCCTGCCGGAACGTTTCGCGTAGAGGAGCCGTGCTCTGCTCAAACGCTTCCAGGCTTTGCATATTTAAACCCGTCATCGATTCCGCCCGAATCCGCTCGGCGTCGATCAAGGCCCACTGATGATGCGCCTCGATTTCCTGCATCTGTGTTTGATGACGGTCCGCGACGAAATCCACGTGCGGAAAGGAAGCGGTGGCGGACACGTAGACATCTTCCGGCGCTTCATTCTGCTCCAAAGCTGGCGGGGCCGCGCCAAAACCGGCGAGTAGCGCCCTCCAGCTTTCTTCCGCGATGGCGATGGGAGTCTTTCGTAGCTCCAGCCCTTCCCACGACGGAATCCGAGCAAACTCCGCATCCACTTCCGCTTCCGTCGGGACGATCAATTTCCCGGGTTTCCCGTTTTTGTCCGCCGGTTGGGTGAGCCGTTCCAGATTCCCCTCCGCGTCGGCTCGAAAGGCGAAACTCGGGTAGTGGCCGGTCTCCAGAATGAGCGGACGCGGCGCGATCATCGCCGCCAACTGCCAATCCGCATGCTTCTGCAGCAGCCCGAAGACCGTTCGATCCGCCGGCTCTTCCCAAACGCGGTTTCTCGGCGCAAAATATCCACTCACCACCGCTCCGTCGATCCGGGAGTCGAGCGCTGCCGCATACAGCGCCAGTCGCCCGCCTTCTCCCCAGCCAATCACGCCTATTTTCCGGGTCGAGGTTCGTGGCATCCCCAAAAAACAGTCCACCGCTGCGAGAATCTTCTGAACTTCGTAGCCGGCCACGGTTCGGCCCAGTTCATAGGCGGGGCGATGGAGCCATTCTCGATTCGGCATCGCGGACGAATGCTCGTCCCGATTGATGAGCAGGGGAACGAGCACGCGGCAGCCGACTCTCGCCAAATCCAGGGCGAAGGTGGTCGTCTGCGGAGGCGGGTAGGGCGGGAGCGCGGCAAGGTCTTCGGGGAGCTGATTTGCATCGGGAAGCGCGATGATGTCCGCGATCGGGATGGCGTCGGTCGGCTCAAACAGGAGGCCGATCCCGGTGACTTGGCCAAATGCCCGCCAGCGAACCTGATGCACGGTGAAGTCGGGCGCTTTGGCGCGAGGATCGGGAGTCCAATCTGCGTATTCGAACGCGTTCGACTGAGGTCGAGCATCGCGCGACACTCCGAGCCGATTAGTGAGCTGCGCAACTGCGTCGTTCGCGACTTCCGTCGAGGATTCCAGGGTATGTTCGATTTCCGCGGTCAGAAAACGATCCACCCCATCGACCATCTGCATCGCCAAATCTCCCTCCCATTCCAAAAGCGACGTTCCGGGCAGGGGCGTCGAATCCGGCGCGGGTTCTAGGATTGGCCAGGGAGGCGGATCACTTTGGGCCCAGGCTCCGCAGGAGAGGAAAAAGGAAACGCAGAAACAAGGGAGGGACTTCACCTCGCCAGTTCAGCAGAATTCGCCGGGCGGTGCAATCTTCACTTCAACTCACCGCCTCGTCGGATTTCGGCTCCAGTTCGGCATTGATCTCTGCCCCCAAAACCAGGGCCAAAGCAGACAGATAGAACCACAGCATGAGTACGACGACTGCGCCGAGGGAGCCGTAGGTCTGATTGAAGTTTCCAAGCCAGGTGGCGTAAACGGTAAAAAGGGCCGAGGCGACGACCCACATGAGGGTGGCGATAAAACTGCCGAAGGTGACCCAACTCCACCGACCTTCGCGGGCCGGAGCAACCCGGTAAAGGAAGCTGATCCACAATCCGACCACCACAAAAATCAGCGGCCATTTCGCGAACGTCATCACGGTGCCTGCCATCCCGACAAAGGTCGTGGTGATGACCAGAAACCAACCTGAGGCAACCACGATGGCCACCGTTCCCAGGGTCAAACCAATCCCGACCAATTTCTGTCGAACGATGTTCCGGCGCTCTTCAACGTGGTAGGCCATGTTCATCGCCTTGATGACTGCGTCCATCGCTTTGGTGCCTGCCCAGAGGCTGACCAGTCCAGCAAAGATGGCACTGAGCCCGGCGGAAGCTTTGTTCGATGCCAAATCCCGAATTTCCTCTTCCAGTAAATCGGACACCGCAGGAGGAACCAAGCCACCCAGGTAGTCGACCAATTTTGCCGCTTCGGCGGGATCCGCCCACCAGCCAAACACCCCAACCACCACTGCCAGAATCGGCACCAGACTCATCAACGTGTAAAAGGCGACGGCCGCTGCGGAGAACGTGACTTGGTCGTCGCGAACCGCATCGAAGGTTCGCTTGAGAACGCGTTTCCAGGTTGGGAGAGGGGATTCCACAGGGGCGGCGGTTATTTGGCCGCGGTCTTCTTCTTCGCGGCCTTTTTAGCAGTTTTCTTCGTTGCCGTCTTCTTCGCTTTTGGTTCGCGAGGCGGGAACTCGTATTCGACGAAGCGCTTGCCTGCTAAATTCGCGACCAAAAAGGCTTTGAAGGGGCGATCCCGTTTCGAGATAAAATCGTCGATCAACGGCGTCTTGTGCTTCTCGAAAAACTCCGTCGCTTCTTCCGCGCTGATGTCGCGCTTGCAATAGGTTTTGTTGAGGCGGGCCTTGCAGTCACCTTCCAGATTGTTCCGACAGACGTAGGCTTCGGGTAAATCGTGAACGGTTCCCTTGCAGAGTGGGCAGGTGGCGATGACCGGGGCAGAGCCAATGGAGGAGGCTTCTTCGGCCCGCTGGCGTTCGCGTTCCTGGCTCGCTTCGGTGATGAATTTGATCTTGAACGCATCATCGAATTCCAGAGCTGCATCGAACTCCTCGCCTTTGCGGCTGCGGAATCCGGTGAGCGGTCCGACGAAGCGTTTGGTCAAGAGTTGCTCTAACTCCGGCAGTTCCATTGGCCTGCTGGCGACGACTTTCCAAATGGAGAATTTGCACTCCGGGTTCGTGCAGCGATACGAGCGCTCGTCCTGCTTCAAGGGTTGAGTCCCGCAACTGGGGCAGGGAAGATCCAGGGGTTCATAGTGGGCTTCTTTCGCTGCTTTGGCCGCGACCCGGGCTCGATCCACCACGCCGCTGGTCAATTGGCGAATTTCCGCCATGAAGCCATCGCGCTCCAGTTGACCGTGCTCCATTTGCTTCAGTTTCTGCTCCCATTGACCGGTCATTTCCGGCGAGCAAAGGATGTCGATCCCGATCTTGTTCAACTCATCGACTAGGCGAATCCCACTCGTCGTTGGGACCAGCTCTTTTTCGGCTCGGACGATGTATTTATCGGAAATCAGTCCCTCGATCGTCTGGGCGCGGGTCGCTGGAGTTCCCAGGCCACGTTCGCTCATCGCGGCGGCGGCTTCTTCGTCATCGACCAGTTTTCCGGCCCCTTCCATCGCGCTCAAAATCGTGGCTTCGGAGTAGCGAGCAGGCGGTTTGGTCGTCTTTTGCTCGACGTCGATCGACTTCGCCGTGGCTGCTTCTCCCGCATTCCAGGGAACGAGGATCTTGTCTTTATCACTGCCGACCGCGCCACCGTAAACCTCCATCCAGCCGGGATTCCGCATGATTTTTCCGCCGGACTTGAAGGCATCGACCGTCCCAGGGTTCGTGATCCGGGTAATCCGGGTGGTGATTTCGAACTCCGCTGTCGGGTAAAACACCGCGATGAAGCGCTGCATCACCATCGTGTAAATCTTCATCTCGGCGTCGTCCAGCTTGTTGGCGAACTGGCCGGTCGGGATGATCGCGAAGTGATCGCTCACCTTGCTGGTGTCGAAAATTCGCTTGTTGGGTCCGATCCAGTTGTTCGCCAGCGCCTTCTTCGCGTACTGATTGCAATTCGTCGGCAAGGCCACGCCGCTCGCCTCGCTGATGTTCTTCATCGTCCCCTTGGTCACGCTGATGTAGTCCTCCGGGAGGAAGCGCGAATCCGTTCTCGGGTAGGTAAGGACCTTGTGGCGCTCGTAAAGGGATTGGGCCAAGCCGAGGGTTCGCCGCGCACTGAAGCCGAACCGGCTGTTGCCTTCCCGCTGCAGGCTGGTCAGGTCGTAAAGAAGGGGAGGGGCTTGTTTCGAGGGCTTCGTTTTTTCCTCAACGTCCCCGGTTTTTCCTTGGCAACGCGCCTTGATTGCGTTCGCCGCCGTCATCTCCCAGAGTCGATCCGCCCGGCGATGCTTGTCATCGTCCTTCTTGTGAGCTTCATCGAACCAAATGCCCGGATAAAGCCCCGCGCTCACCGCAAACTCCCCGTGCACCTCCCAGTAATCGCGCGGCTCGAAGGCTTGGATCTCCTTTTCGCGCTCCACCATGATCGCCAGGGTCGGCGTTTTCACTCGTCCGACCGGTGTCTTGCTAAACCCGCCGTATTTCGAGTAAAACGCGGTCATGGCACGGGTCCCGTTGATCCCGACGAGCCAGTCGCTCTCGCTCCGGCACTTCGCCGCGTTCGCCAAGGGCTGCATCTCCTCATCCGTTCGCATGTTCTTGAACGAATCGGAAATCGCTCCCTGCGTCATCGACTGCATCCACATCCGCTTGATCGGCTTCTTCACTTCGCTGATTTCGACGAGGTAACGGAAAATCAGCTCTCCCTCGCGGCCGGCGTCACAAGCGTTGATGATCGCGTCCACATCCTTGCGCTTCATCAGCTTTTTCAGCAGATTCAGGCGCGATTTGTTGTCCTCGATCGGCTGAAGCTCGAACTTCTCCGGCATAATCGGCAGGTGATCGAAGTCCCACTTCTGCTTCCCGCCCGGCATTTGTAGCTCGACGAGGTGGCCGATCGCCGATGAGATCACATACTGATCATTCTCATAATAATCCTTCTCCTTCGCGAACTTGCCCACTTCGGGCAATTTCCCCAAGGCGCGGCTTAGATCGAGGGCGACGCTGGGTTTCTCGGCAATAATCAGTGTTTTCGACATTTACGTGGTAGTGCTAGGTAACAACTCGGCCCCTATGCCTGACCGCGATCCTCCCTCCTGTCAACTGAGCAACGCCACCACACGTAGTGTGAAACTTTTTCCGGGTTGCGGGGTGGGGTTTTCACTCGCATGAGTCCTATCGGTCGGATAGGACTTATTTCATGGCTGATGATCCCGGCTTTCTTCTTCCTCAGGGCAACTACCAGGAGCTGCTTTCTTACCGCAAATCCGTGGTGGTTTATGACGTCACTTGCCGGTTCTGCGAGCGCTTCCTGAGGCGCGGCGACCGCACCATCGATCAAATGGTCCAGGCGGCCCGCTCCGGAAAACAAAACATCCTCGAAGGCAGCAAAGCCTCCAAGACCTCCACGGAAATGGAGATCAAGCTGACGAACGTTGCCCGGGCCAGTTTGGAGGAATTGCTGGAGGATTGCCGGGAATTCGTGGAAACGCGCCCGGCAGAGACGGTGGCGAACATCGCCCATTGCCTGATTCATCAGGCCAACTATCTGCTGGACCGGCAAATTCAGCGCCTGGAGAAAGATTTCCTGGAAAAAGGCGGAATCCGCGAGCGGATGACCCGAGCGAGGGTGGAGCACCGCAAGAAAGAAAAATAGGTCCTATCGGACTTATTGGACCTATCTATTTCTCCACTTTCTCGAAGGCCATTCCCGGCAACTGCCGGGCGAGGCCCTGCATTTCCAGCCGCAGCAGAGCGGTGGAGAGCCGGGCGCTGGTGAGGCCGGTCTGGGCGGCTAGCTCGTCGATGGTTGCGGGACGGTCACTGAGGGCTTGGTAGACTTGTTGGTCTTCCGGGGGGAGGTTTTCCAGGTTGAGGTCAGTGGGCTGGGGTTCCGGGGTATCGATCGGCAGAAAGAGGGGGAGGTCGCGGGCGACGTCTTCTGCGCAGGTGATCAGTTTGGCCCCATCTTGGATCAGGGAGTTGGGCCCGCCGGAGGTCTGGCGGTCGATCTGGCCGGGGAGGGCGAACACTTGGCGGTTCTGTTCCAGGGCGGCTTTGGCAGTGATCATGGAGCCGCTTTTGATGTTCCCTTCCATCACGATGACGCCGTGGCTCATGCCGCTGACGGTGAGGTTGCGGATGGGGAAGAGGCGTGGATCCGGGGTGATGTCGAAGGGGAATTGGGAGACGACGGCCCCATTTTCGGCGATTTTTTTCGCGAGCGAGCGATTTTCCGCCGGGTAAATCTGGGAGAATCCGCTGCCGAGGACGGCGATGGTGCGGCCGTTGGCGGCGAGGGCGGATTCGTGGGCGATGGTGTCGATTCCCGCAGCCAGCCCGCTGACGATGGTGTAGCCGGCGTGGGCGAGCTGAAAGGTAATC